>NZ_JYOW01000002.1:0-90668 GCF_000963275.1 Streptococcus parasanguinis
GCGAAGGTATGAATTGAAGCCCCAGTAAACGGCGGCCGTAACTATAACGGTCCTAAGGTAGCGAAATTCCTTGTCGGGTAAGTTCCGACCCGCACGAAAGGCGTAATGATTTGGGCACTGTCTCAACGAGAGACTCGGTGAAATTTTAGTACCTGTGAAGATGCAGGTTACCCGCGACAGGACGGAAAGACCCCATGGAGCTTTACTGCAGTTTGATATTGAGTGTCTGTGCCACATGTACAGGATAGGTAGGAGCCATTGAGATCGGGACGCCAGTTTCGATGGAGGCGATGTTGGGATACTACCCTTGTGTTATGGCCACTCTAACCCGGTAGGTTAATCATCTACGGAGACAGTGTCTGACGGGCAGTTTGACTGGGGCGGTCGCCTCCTAAAAGGTAACGGAGGCGCCCAAAGGTTCCCTCAGAATGGTTGGAAATCATTCGCAGAGTGTAAAGGTATAAGGGAGCTTGACTGCGAGAGCTACAACTCGAGCAGGGACGAAAGTCGGGCTTAGTGATCCGGTGGTTCCGTATGGAAGGGCCATCGCTCAACGGATAAAAGCTACCCTGGGGATAACAGGCTTATCTCCCCCAAGAGTTCACATCGACGGGGAGGTTTGGCACCTCGATGTCGGCTCGTCGCATCCTGGGGCTGTAGTCGGTCCCAAGGGTTGGGCTGTTCGCCCATTAAAGCGGCACGCGAGCTGGGTTCAGAACGTCGTGAGACAGTTCGGTCCCTATCCGTCGCGGGCGTAGGAAATTTGAGAGGATCTGCTCCTAGTACGAGAGGACCAGAGTGGACTTACCGCTGGTGTACCAGTTGTCTCGCCAGAGGCATCGCTGGGTAGCTATGTAGGGAAGGGATAAACGCTGAAAGCATCTAAGTGTGAAACCCACCTCAAGATGAGATTTCCCATGATTTTATATCAGTAAGAGCCCTGAGAGAAGATCAGGTAGATAGGTTAGGAGTGGAAGTTGTGCGAGCAATGGAGCGGACTAATACTAATAGCTCGAGGACTTATCCAAAGAGTCAAAAGATATTGACAACGTAAGGTTAACTTGTTAGAATATAGATGTTCAATTTTGAATGTTTAATCATTCAGAGTTAAGTGACGATAGCCTAGGAGATACACCTGTACCCATGCCGAACACAGCAGTTAAGCCCTAGAACGCCGGAAGTAGTTGGGGGTTGCCCCCTGTGAGATAAGGTAGTCGCTTAGCTTGATTCCGCCATAGCTCAGTTGGTAGTAGCGCATGACTGTTAATCATGATGTCGTAGGTTCGAGTCCTACTGGCGGAGTATAGAAAAAAAGAGATCAAGTAATTGATCTCTTTTTTTACTTTTCATTTTAATGTTAATTAAAGCTCCGTTTAGTTAACGGAGCTTTTCTCTATTTAGTTATTTGGGAAAAATGCTTGATATAAGGCTTTAATTGCTTTTTCTTCTTGATCTTTACTTACAACGAACATAATGGAAACTTCACTAGAACCTTGAGAGATCATTTGAATATTCACTTCATTTTCTGATAGTGCTTTGGCTGCAGTGGCAGTAACCCCTACCTGACTCTTCATTTTCTCACCAACAATCATAATGATGGAAAGATCATGTTCAATTTCGGCTGTGTCAACTTCGAGCTTTTGCGTTAATTGTTTTAAAATTTCTTGTTCTTTGATTGGAGTCAGTTCACGTGAACGCAAAATGATGGACAAGTCATCGATTCCTGTTGGCATATGTTCCCAACTGATATTGAGATCTTCTAAAATTTGAAGGACTTTTCGACCAAAACCGACTTCGCGGTTCATAAGGTATTTTGTAGTGTTAATACTAACGAATCCTGAATCACCTGCAATCCCTACAACAGTCACATGATCATTTGAATGTTCCAAAACAATGCGGGTTCCAGGGTGGTCTGGATTATTAGTATTTTTAATGACTAATGGAATTTTACCTCTGTATGCTGGAACGAGTGCTTCATCATGCAATACTGAAAAACCAGCGTAGGCCAATTCACGCATTTCTTTGTAGGTTAATTCAGGAATAGAATGTGGGTGTTTAATAATACCTGGATGTGCTGCAAAGATACCATTTACGTCTGTAAAGTTTTCGTATAAGTCTGCTTTTACACCTGCTGCAATGATCGATCCTGTAATGTCAGATCCACCACGAGAAAATGTACAAATGTCACCATCTTGAGTAACACCAAAGAAACCTGGAATGACAATCACTTCACTTGAGTCTTTTAGTTCTTCAATTTTATCGTAACTAGATGGTAATATACGAGCGTTGGAAGGTTCTGCAGTGACTGTAATTCCTGCCTCTTTTGGATGGATGTATCTTGCTTCTAATCCATTTTGATTGAAATAAGCAGCAATGAGTTTAGCATTGTTATTTTCGCCTGCTGCTAGGAATGCATCGTATGTGAATGGATTCCCTTTTTTAGGTAAATTTGTTAAATCATAGATATCTTCAGCAATTTCTTGAATAATGGAATCTTTGAGACCCAATTCTTCTGTAATGGCACGATAACGTTCAATAATCCACTGTTGTGTTTGTGTGACATCCTTATCTGAAGTAAATTCTTTATAATAGCGGATCAGTGCATCTGTTACTTTTGTATCTTCTGCATTTCGCTTACCAGGAGCTGATACAACTACAAATTTTCTTTCTGGATCATCTTTAATGATATCAAGTACTTTTTTTAATTGTGGAGCTGATGCTAGAGAACTTCCACCGAATTTAGTTACTTTCATTTTTTCTCCTTAATAGTTTCATTAGTACATTATACCAAACTTCAGTTGTTGATACAATGTATTTATAAATAGGGCATAAAATAGGTGGATCTTAAGAGGCTAGAAATTGTCATGATTCAAATTTTACAATTTTGTTACATCTTATAGATATATTTTACTATTCTTATTTTTTATGGTATGATATGTTATAATTAAAAAGTTTTAATATCAAAATATTTTATATTTAAATAAAAGGAGTCTGTGATGTTTGAAACAATTTTGTATTCTGTCGAAAACGACCTCGCGACAATCTCTTTAAATCGTCCTGAAGTATCCAATGGTTTTAACATTCCAATGTGTCAGGAAATTTTAGCTGCCCTGGAAGATGCAGAAAAAAATGAGGAAGTAAAATTCATTATTCTATCAGCAGAAGGGAAAATCTTTTCAGTTGGTGGAGATTTAAGCGAAATGAAACGCGCAGTCGATGCGGATGACATCGAGTCTCTTGTTTTAATTGCCGAATTAGTTAATACGATTTCAAAGAAAATCAAGCAATTGCCAAAACCGGTTATTATGATGGCAGATGGAGCGGTTGCTGGAGCAGCTGCTAACATTGCAGTAGCTGTTGATTTTTGTATTATTAGTGATCGTACTAAATTTATCCAAGCCTTTGTTGGGGTTGGTTTAGCACCGGATGCGGGTGGGTTATTCTTGTTAGGAAAAGCCATTGGCATGTCTCGGGCTACTCATTTAGTAATGACGGGTGAAGCCTTGACTGCTGAAAAGGCATTTGATTATGGCCTAGCTTATCGTGTTTGTGAATCTGAAAGACTCGATAAAACAGTTGAGCAATTGCTTAAAAAATTAAGAAGAGGATCTTCAAATTCTTATGCTGCCATGAAAGAAATGGTTTGGGAAGCATTCTTGAAAGAATGGGACCAATATGCGGGTCTTGAATTGGATTTGCAAAAGAAACTAGCATTTACAGAAGATTTCAAGGAAGGGGTTATTGCCTACTCTGAGAAACGTCGGCCACAATTTAAAGGAAAATAAATTTGTAATTTTTCTATGTTTTGTGAAAAAATGCTTGCAAATTATTTTCATTTTTGATAAAATTTGACTATCAAAGTAAAATTAGGAGGTGGAGTTTTGAATTACCAATTAGTTAACGACTATTTAACATCCATCTTTAATAATGTTTTGGTTATTGAGGAGTCGAGCCTAAGAGCAAGTCGATTCAAAGATGTTTCTATTAAAGAAATGCATACGATCGATGTGATTGGTTCGACACCGAATGCAACCCCGAGTGATATTTCACGGGAGTTGATGGTGACTTTGGGGACTGTCACGACAAGTTTGAATAATCTTGAGCGCAAAGGGTATATCGAAAGAAGAAGATCGGAAGTTGATCGCCGGGTTGTACACTTGAGTTTAACGAAGAACGGTCGTCTACTTTATCGTCTTCATCAGCAATTCCATAAACGGATGGTCAACCAGATTATTGGAGATATGAGTCCCGAAGAGAAGAAAGTGATGCAAAAAGGATTGCAAAATCTGTATCGTTTCTTGGAGGAAATTAAATAATGGTCTTTGCTAAAATTAGTCAAGTTGCTCATTATGCACCTGACCAAGTCGTATCAAATGATGATTTGGCTGAGATCATGGATACAAGTGATGAATGGATCAGTAGTCGGACAGGTATCCTTCGGCGTCACATTTCAAAAGATGAGACGACAAGTGATCTAGCAACAATTGTTGCACAAAGATTATTAGCAAAAGCAAACTTAGACGCTGAGGAAATTGATTTTATCGTTGTCGCTACGATTACACCAGATAGCTTAATGCCATCAACTGCAGCCCGGGTACAAGCTAATATTGGAGCTACTCGAGCTTTTGCCTTTGATCTGACTGCAGCATGTAGCGGATTTGTATTTGCATTAGCCACTGCTGAAAAATACATTTCTTCAGGTATGTATCGGCGAGGAATTGTGATCGGTAGTGAGACGCTTTCAAAAGTATTAGACTGGTCAGACCGTTCCACTTCAGTCCTTTTTGGAGATGGAGCTGGTGGTGTCTTGCTTGAAGCAAGCGATCAAAAATCGTTTTTGGCTGAGAATCTTTTTACAGATGGTAGCCGAGGTGCTAGTCTTGAGTCTTGCTATTTGGGGCTGTCTTCCCCTTATTCAGATGAAGTTTCCGATCGAAGATATCTGACAATGGATGGACGGGCAGTTTTTGATTTTGCCATTCGTGATGTCACGAAAAGTATTCAAAAAATTATAGCAGACGCCTCTATGGAAGCAGAAGAGATTGACTATTTTCTGTTACACCAGGCGAATGACCGAATGTTAGATAAGATGTCAAAAAAACTGGGTGTCTCTAGAGAGAAAATCCCAGCAAATATGATGGAATATGGGAACACTAGTGCTGCTAGTATCCCCATTCTATTATCGGAGTGTGTCGAGAATCATCGAATCAAGATGGATGGAAGTCAAAAAATTCTTCTAACAGGATTCGGTGGAGGTTTGACATGGGGCACACTTCTTGTTACAATCTAGTTAAACATGTGGAAACACATTTTAAAAATTTATATATTATTTTTTAAGGAGGCCTATCATGGCAGTATTTGAAAAAGTACAAGAAATTATCGTTGAAGAACTTGGTAAAGAACCATCAGAAGTAACTCTTGAATCTACATTCGAAGATTTAGAAGCAGATTCATTGGATTTGTTCCAAGTTATCTCTGAAATTGAAGATGCTTTTGACATCCAAATCGAAACTGAAGAAGGATTGTCTACAGTTGGTGACCTTGTCGCTTACGTAGAAGAAAAAACAAAATAATGATAGATGAGAGTATCGAAAGATATTCTCTCTTGTTTAGGTAATAGTTTGAGGCTCAAAGAAACAATCTTTTAAACTCAAACTATTACTTAAGTGAAAAAAGAGGTAGGTATAATGCAAACACGAATTACTGAACTATTGAATATTAAATATCCAATCTTCCAAGGTGGTATGGCCTGGGTTGCTGATGGAGACTTGGCTGGAGCCGTTTCAAATGCTGGTGGACTCGGAATTATTGGTGGTGGTAATGCCCCTAAAGAAGTGGTAAAAGCTAATATTGATAGAGTAAAACAAATCACTGACAAACCATTCGGTGTTAATATCATGCTTTTGTCACCATTTGCAGATGACATCGTCGACCTCGTTATCGAAGAGGGTGTTAAGGTTGTTACAACAGGTGCCGGAAACCCAGGTAAATATATGGAGCGTTTCCACGAAGCTGGAATTACAGTAATCCCAGTTATTCCATCGGTAGCACTTGCTAAACGTATGGAAAAACTTGGAGCTGATGCTGTTGTCGCAGAAGGTATGGAAGCTGGTGGTCACATTGGTAAATTGACAACCATGGCACTTGTTCGCCAGGTTGCGGATGCGGTATCTATCCCAGTTATTGGTGCTGGTGGTGTTGCAGATGGACGTGGTATGGCTGCTGTTCTTATGCTTGGAGCAGAAGCTGTTCAGGTTGGTACTCGTTTCGCTGTTGCTAAGGAATCTAATGCACACCAAAACTTCAAAGATAAGATTTTGAAGGCTAAAGATATTGATACTGTTATTTCAGCCTCAGTTGTTGGACACCCAGTTCGTGCGATTAAGAATAAATTGGCTACAGAATATAACCAAGCTGAAAAAGATTTCTTGGCTGGTAAGAAGACTCAAGAAGAAATTGAAGAATTAGGAGCAGGTGCCCTTCGCAATGCCGTTGTTGATGGAGATGTTGACAATGGATCTGTAATGGCAGGTCAAATTGCTGGACTTGTCAGCAAGGAAGAAACCTGTGCTGAAATTCTAGAAGATATCTATTATGGTGCAGCCAAGGTGATTCAAAAAGAGGCTGCTCGTTGGGCAGATGTAAACGTCTAAAAACGTCGAAAGGATTAGGATAGTGACAAAACGTGCGTTCTTATTTGCTGGTCAAGGGGCTCAGAAATTGGGCATGGCGAGCGATTTGTATGCGGCTTATCCCGTTGTTAAAGAGACATTTGATACGGCTAGTCGTATTCTAGGTTATGATTTGCGTGAATTGATTGATTCTAACGAAGAAAAACTGAATCAGACACGCTATACTCAACCAGCTATTTTGACAACGTCAGTAGCCATTTATCGTCTCTTAGTAGAAAATGGTATCACTCCTGATATTGTTGCCGGCCTCTCTTTGGGGGAATATTCTGCCCTGGTTGCGGCTGGAGCTCTTTCGTTTGAAGATGCAGTAGCTTTGGTTGCGAAACGAGGTGAATTCATGGAAACGGCAGCTCCCGCTGGAAGTGGGAAAATGGTTGCTGTTATGAATACAGATCCAAGTTTGATCGAAGAGATTTGTCAACAAGCATCTGAAAAGGGTGTAGTAACACCAGCTAACTACAATACACCAGCACAAATTGTGATTGGTGGTGAGGTTGCAGCTGTGGACTATGCTGTGGAACTATTGCAGGAAGCAGGGGCCAAACGCTTGATCCCTTTGAATGTGTCAGGTCCATTCCACACAGCCTTACTGGAATCTGCTAGTCAAAAATTGGCGGCTGAACTAGAAAAAGTATCATTTAATGATTTTAATCTTCCTTTAGTTGGGAATACAGAAGCTACTATCATGAAGTCGGAAGATGTGAAAGCACTTTTGGCCCGTCAAGTAAAAGAACCGGTTCGTTTCTATGATTCAATTGCTACGATTCAAGACTTTGGTGTAGATGAGGTCATCGAGATCGGACCTGGAAAAGTCTTGTCAGGATTCTTGAAGAAAATTGATAAAACTCTTCCAACTTATAACGTCGAAGATCAGGCTAGTCTAGATGCACTTCTGAATGCTTAAAACGAGGTAAAGATGGAACTTAAAAATAAAAATGTTTTTGTAACAGGTTCAACACGCGGAATTGGATTGGCTGTGGCTCATAAATTTGCGAGTCTCGGTGCCAACGTTGTCCTAAATGGACGTTCTGAAATTTCTGAGGACTTGCTTGCACAGTTTGCTGACTATGGTGTGACTGTTGTTGGTATTTCTGGGGATATTTCGAATGGCGAAGATGCGCAACGTATGGTTGCTGAAGCTATTGAAAAGCTTGGTAGTGTTGATGTTTTGGTCAATAACGCTGGGATTACAAACGACAAGTTGATGTTGAAGATGACTGAAGAAGATTTTGAACGGGTTTTGAAAATCAACTTGACTGGTGCCTTCAATATGACACAAGCTGTCTTGAAACCAATGTCTAAGGCGCGTCAAGGGGCCATCATCAATATGTCATCTGTTGTAGGTCTCATGGGGAATATCGGTCAAGCTAACTATGCGGCTTCAAAAGCTGGTTTGATCGGTTTCACTAAATCAGTAGCGCGTGAAGTTGCGGCCCGTGGTGTTCGTGTGAATGCCATTGCACCTGGTTTCATTGAATCAGATATGACAGACGCTATTCCAGAGAAAATGAAAGATGCCATGCTAGCGCAAGTGCCAATGAAACGAATTGGTCAAGCTGAAGAAGTGGCAGAAGTTGCGGCTTTCTTGGCAGGTCAAGAATATTTAACTGGTCAAACAATTGCCATTGATGGCGGCATGACTATGCAATAATGAATGCTCACTGATCGAAAATCACTTACTTAAATATCCATCCGACAAAAGGAGAATATATATGTCTACAAATCGTGTTGTTGTTACAGGTTACGGTGTAACCTCACCAATCGGAAATACACCAGAGGAGTTCTGGAATAGCCTTCATGAAGGAAAAATTGGAATCAAGCCCATTACGAAATTTGATGCTTCTGAAATTCCAGTCTTTAATGCTGGTGAAATTCAAGATTTCCCATTCGATAAATATTTTGTGAAAAAAGATCAAAATCGTATGGATACATACTCATTGTATGCAATCTATGCTGCGATGGAAGCTATTGAAAATTCAGGCTTGAATATGGAAGAAGAAGACCGTGATCGTGTAGGCGTGATTGTATCATCTGGTATCGGTGGTTTGCAAGAATTGGAAGATCAAATTATCCGGATGCATGAACGTGGGATGAAGAGAATCCAACCAATGTTTATTCCAAAAGCTCTTTCAAACATGGGTGCTGGAAACATCGCACTTAAGATTGGGGCTCAAGGGGTATGTAAATCCGTGACAACAGCTTGTGCTTCTGCTAATGATGCAATTGGTGAAGCTTTCCGTGAGATTAAATTTGGTATGCATGATGTTGTTTTGGCAGGTGGTGCTGAAGCTTCGATTACTAAGATTGGTATCGGTGGTTTCAATGCTCTTACGGCCCTTTCAACAACGGAAGACCCAGAACGTTCATCTATCCCATTTGACAAAGACCGTAATGGTTTTGTGATGGGTGAAGGTGCAGGGGTTCTCGTTATTGAAAGCTTGGAACATGCTCAAAAACGTGGTGCTAACATCTTGGCTGAGATTGTTGGTTACGGATCAAACTGTGATGCTTATCATATGACAACACCAACCCCAGATGGTTCAGGTGCGGCTAAAGCGATTAAATTGGCGATCAATGAAGCGGGTATCAAACCTGAGGATGTCGATTATGTCAATGCACATGGTACCTCTACACCTGCTAATGAAAAAGGTGAAAGCGGAGCTATTGTTTCTGTACTTGGTAAAGAAGTTCCTGTATCATCTACTAAATCATTTACAGGACACTTGTTAGGTGCTGCTGGTGCAGTTGAAGCGATTGCTACTATCGAAGCGATTCGTCACAGCTTTGTACCAAAAACTGCTGGTACTAAAGAATTGTCTGACTATATCGAAGCAAACGTTGTTTATGGTGAAGGTCAAGAAGCGGATATTCAGTACGCTATCTCAAATACCTTTGGTTTTGGAGGACACAATGCTGTTCTGGCCTTTAAACGTTGGGAGGGTTAATTCATGAATATTTCTGAAATCAAAGATTTGTTGGCTCAATTTGATGCGTCAACTTTGCGTGAATTCTCATATAAAAATAATGGCGAAGAATTGAATTTGAGTAAAAACCAAACGAGTTCAGTTGTGGCTACACCGGTTGCTCCTGCAGTTGAAGTGGTAGCAACTCCTCAAACTCCTGTAGTAACCCCTGTTGTTGAAGCACCAGCAACTCCAGCTGTAGCGGCTGAACCAGTTGCTGCTCCAGCTCAGGCTGCAGAAGGTGATGTGGTTGAAAGTCCATTGGTTGGGGTGGCTTACTTGTCGCCAGCTCCGGATAAACCAGCCTTTGTATCTGTAGGAGACAAAGTTACTAAGGGTCAAACACTCTTGATTATCGAAGCCATGAAAGTGATGAATGAAGTCCCAGCGCCTAAAGATGGGGTAGTCACTGAAATTTTGGTAACGAATGAAGAAATGGTTGAATTTGGAAAAGGATTGGTTCGAATCAAATGACAATTGATATTAATGCTATTCGTGAGGCTTTGCCACATCGTTACCCAATGCTTTTGGTGGATCGCGTATTGGAAACAAGCGAAGATACGATTGTTGCCATTAAAAATGTGACAATTAATGAACCATTTTTTAATGGACATTTTCCACAATATCCTGTTATGCCAGGTGTTCTTATCATGGAAGCTTTGGCACAAACAGCAGGTGTACTAGAGTTGTCAAAACCTGAAAATAAAGGGAAATTAGTCTTTTATGCAGGGATGGACAAGGTGAAGTTTAAAAAACAAGTCGTTCCAGGAGATCAACTGGTGATGACAGCTACTTTTGTCAAACGTCGTGGAACCATTGCTGTTGTTGAAGCGAAAGCAGAGGTAGACGGTAAGCTTGCAGCTTCAGGAACGCTTACTTTTGCAATTGGAAATTAAGAAAGGCCTATCTATGTTTCGTAAGATCTTAATCGCCAATCGTGGTGAGATTGCAGTGCGCATTATTCGTGCGGCTCGTGAACTTGGCATCGAGACGGTTGCGGTGTATTCTACTGCTGATAAAGAAGCCTTGCATACCTTACTAGCGGATGAAGCAGTCTGTATTGGCCCTGCTAAATCAACAGAATCTTATTTGAATATGAGTGCTGTCTTGTCTGCAGCTGTTCTAACAGGAGCAGAAGCTATCCACCCTGGTTTTGGATTTTTAAGTGAAAACTCAAAATTTGCGACCATGTGTGAGGAAGTGGGCATTAAATTTATTGGTCCTTCTGCTAAAGTCATGGATTTGATGGGGGATAAGATTAATGCTCGTAAACAGATGATCAAAGCAGGAGTACCTGTTATTCCTGGATCAGATGGTGAAGTGTATACTGCTGAAGAAGCCCTCGAGATTGCAGAGCGTATTGGTTACCCTGTGATGTTGAAAGCATCTGCAGGAGGCGGTGGTAAAGGAATTCGGAAGGTTGAAAAACCAGAAGATTTGGTTGCTGCTTTTGAATCTGCTTCCTCAGAAGCTCAAGCTGCTTTTGGAAATGGTGCCATGTATATGGAACGGGTGATTTATCCGGCACGCCACATTGAAGTACAGATTTTAGCGGATCAGCATGGACATGTTATTCACTTAGGTGAACGCGATTGTTCTCTTCAACGAAATAACCAAAAAGTTCTAGAAGAATCCCCTTCGATTGCTATTGGAAAAACGCTTCGTGATCGGATTGGTTCTGCAGCTGTTCGTGCAGCTGAATCAGTTGGGTACGAGAATGCTGGAACGATTGAATTCTTGTATGATGAAGGCAAGGGTGAGTTCTACTTTATGGAAATGAATACCCGTGTCCAAGTAGAGCATCCTGTCACGGAATTTGTAACAGGAGTTGATATCGTTAAGGAACAGATTAAAATCGCAGCTGGCCAAGAATTATCCGTTACTCAAGAGGATATTGTCATTAAAGGCCATGCGATTGAATGCCGGATCAATGCGGAAAATCCTTCCTTCAACTTTGCACCTAGCCCTGGTAAGATCACTAATCTCTATCTTCCAAGTGGTGGGGTTGGCTTGCGTGTGGATTCTGCTGTGTATCCTGGGTATACGATTCCACCATACTATGATAGTATGATTGCCAAGATCATTGTCCATGGGGAAAATCGCTTTGATGCACTGATGAAAATGCAGCGTGCTCTTTATGAGTTGGAAATCGATGGTGTCACCACCAATAGCAGTTTCCAGTTGGATTTGATTTCAGATTCACATGTGATCGCTGGTGATTATGACACTGCATTTTTGATGGAACAATTCCTTCCAAATTATAATAAGGAATGATGAAAAAGCCTGGACTTGTGAGGGAAGTATGAACATCATCTTCACAGTTTCAGGCTTTTATAGTAATGCTTCAGATACTGTAGCATATTATAAGGAGTAAGTAATGGCATTATTTTCTAAAAAAGATAAATATATTCGGATCAATCCGAATAGGTCAGCCTGGAAGGAGCCTCAGCCAAAACCTGAAGTTCCTGATGAACTATTTTCACAATGCCCAGGTTGTAAACATACCATTTACCAAAAGGATTTAGGTAGTGAACGAGTATGCCCGAATTGTGGCTATACCTTCCGTATTTCTGCTAAAGAACGCTTGGCGTTGACAGTGGATCCAGCTAGCTTTGAAGAAATGTTTACAGGAATCGAAACGACAGATCCTTTGAATTTCCCAAATTATAAGAAGAAATTAGCAGCAGTGCGGGAAATGACAGGACTGGATGAAGCTGTCCTGACTGGAGCTGCCTTGATTAAAGGGCAAAAAGTTGCGCTTGGGATCATGGATTCCAACTTTATCATGGCTTCAATGGGTTCTGTAGTAGGCGAAAAAATTACTCGTTTATTTGAATTTGCGACAAAAGAAAAATTGCCAGTTGTTCTTTTTACCGCTTCCGGTGGTGCTCGGATGCAAGAAGGAATCGTGAGTTTGATGCAAATGGCAAAAATTTCTGCGGCTGTTCAACGTCATTCTAAAGAAAAATTATTCTATTTGACGGTATTGACAGATCCGACAACCGGTGGGGTAACGGCTTCATTTGCTATGGAAGGTGATATTATCATGGCAGAGAGTCAAGCCTTGGTTGGGTTTGCCGGTCGGCGCGTGATTGAATCAACTGTGCGTGAAAAATTGCCAGATGATTTCCAAAAAGCAGAATTTCTACAAGAACATGGATTTGTTGACTTGATCGTGGAGAGAAGCCAAATCCGAGCAACAGTTGGACAATTATTGGCCCTTCATGGAGGTAAACATGAGTAAAATAACACAGATTATAAAAGAGGCACGTGATCAAGGAAGGTTGACTGCGCTTGATTTTGCTCAAGGAATCTTTGATGATTTTATCGAATTACATGGAGATCGAAACTTCCGTGATGATGGTGCAGTGATTGGTGGGATTGGACGCTTAGGTGATCAAACCGTTACAGTCGTCGGGATCCAAAAAGGGAAAAATCTTCAGGATAACCTAAAGCGTAATTTTGGGCAACCCCATCCAGAAGGTTATCGAAAAGCTTTGCGTCTCATGAAGCAAGCGGAGAAATTTGGCCGTCCAGTTGTGACCTTTATCAATACAGCGGGTGCTTATCCCGGTGTTGGTGCTGAAGAACGAGGACAAGGGGAAGCCATTGCCCGCAACCTCATGGAAATGAGTGATCTAAAAGTTCCAATTATCGCGATTATCATCGGAGAAGGTGGTTCTGGTGGTGCCTTGGCTCTTGCTGTAGCAGATAAGGTCTGGATGCTTGAGAACTCCATCTATGCGGTCTTGAGTCCAGAAGGTTTTGCCTCTATTCTTTGGAAAGATGGAAGCCGTGCAATGGAAGCAGCAGAGTTGATGAAGATTACTTCTCACGAATTGTTAAATATGGAAATTGTCGATAAGGTGATTCCCGAGCATGGATTTTCAAATGGAGAACTACTGGCTCAAGTGAAGAAGGAATTACAGGAAGAGTTAAAGGTTTTACAAGCCTTGCCTCTCGAAGATCTTTTGGAGCAACGCTACCAACGTTTTCGTAAATATTAAAAAACTGAGCTTGCAATTTGCAAGACTCAGTTTTTTTAAACTTTATTTTGGTGCGATGACTTCTGCGCCACCCATGTATGGGCGAAGGACTTCTGGAATGGTCACAGAACCGTCTTCGTTTTGATAGTTTTCAAGAATAGCAGCAACGGTACGTCCGACAGCCAACCCAGAACCGTTCAAAGTGTGAAGGAGTTTTACCTTGCCATCTGCTTCATCACGGTAGCGGATTTGCGCACGGCGAGCTTGGAAATCTTCTGT
Organism: Streptococcus parasanguinis; assembly: GCF_000963275.1. Classification (GTDB taxonomy): domain Bacteria; phylum Bacillota; class Bacilli; order Lactobacillales; family Streptococcaceae; genus Streptococcus; species Streptococcus parasanguinis_B. The sequence continues at coordinate 13,921 of NZ_JYOW01000002.1, forward strand.
ATTGGAACAGCTTGAGATTTCACGGTAGGTGTTTTGCGCTGGAATCCATACTTCTAAGTCGTAAGTCTTGGCAGCTGAGAAGCCCATGTCTCCCGTTGAGAGAGCTACTACACGGTATGGAAGGTTCAGTTTTTGAAGGATATTTTCAGCATTGACAACCATTTTTTCCAATTCACCATATGAATCTTCTGGTTTGGCAAATTTCACCATTTCAACCTTATGGAATTGGTGCAAACGGATCAATCCACGAGTATCACGACCAGCTGAACCAGCTTCTGAACGGAATGATGGACTCATAGCGGTGAAGTAGATTGGAAGGTCTTTCCCATCAAGAATTTCATCGCGGTAGTAGTTTGTCAAAGGAACTTCAGCAGTTGGAATGAGGACATAATTAGTATCGCTAAGTTCAAAAGTATCTTCCTTGAATTTTGGATATTGTCCAGTACCAAACATAGAATCATGGTTGACCATGTAAGGAGGGATGACTTCAGTGTAGCCTTCCTTGCCATGTTCGTCCAACATGAAGTTGTAGATAGCGCGTTCTAAGCGAGCTCCAAGTCCTTTGTAAAAGAGGAAACGAGCACCAGTAACTTTAGCTCCGCGTTCCCAGTCAAGGATATCAAGGTCTTCACCTAAATCCCAGTGAGCTTTTGGTTCGAAGTCAAACTCGCGAGGAGTTCCCCAACGGCGAACTTCAACGTTGTCATCCTCATCTGCTCCAACAGGGACACTATCAGCAGGGATATTTGGAAGGGTAGTAGTGAATTCAGTTAATTTGGCATCGATTTCAGCCAATTCTGTATCCAATGCTTTGACTTCTGCAGAGAGGGTTTGCATGGCAGCAATCTTATCATCTGCATTTTCCTTGTTGCGCTTAGCTTGTGCGATTTCAGCAGATACGGTGTTGCGCTCTGCTTTGAGATTTTCTACTTTGACTAAGATATCTCGACGTTTGGCATCGATTTCTTTCATTTCATTCAAAATAGCTGCATCTACGCCACGTGTTGCCAATTTTTTAGCAACCGCATCAAAGTCTGTACGAATCCGTTTAATATCTAACATAGCTTCTCCTTTAACAAAAAACACACCTGTTAGAGTGTTGGAGTGGCAGAGCCACGGTTCCATCCAACTTCACAGGTGTGCACTTGATTCGATATTGTATTTTAAAGAAACGGTAGAATTTCAATTAAGATTTCTATCTGCTCGCAGCAACCGCAGACTTTCTGAAAGAGACTCTTAACTTACTTATCCGTTTGCGTCTATTATACAAGAAAAGATTCTATTTTGCAAATAGATTTTTAATTTTAGCCGTGATGATTTGGATCAACGTAGGAAGTTTGACAATTTTATCATTTCCTAGATGTTCCCGAGCAATCTTTAAAATTTTTCCAGAGTCTTTTGAAGCAAAGAGAAATTTTGATTCTCTGGTATAGATTTCAAAATGGCGGCTAATTTTACGTCCGGATACATTGGCTCCGATTCGCTCGATTTCTTGCCAGGGAATTTGGATGTAGTCTTCTACATTTGCATCCGCATAAAATTCAAAAGCGGCATTCCCGACTAGGATTTTTCCAACCTTTCCCCCCACTCCAAGGTAAGAAACCCCTGTAGTATGGAATTCAACGGTTTTATTCAATGATTGAGCCATGAGATCCTCCTGTATTGCTGTTCACTCCATTATATCATAATAAAAAGAAGGCCGAAACCTTCTTTTTAGTTGATCTTTGCTTACATCAAGCCAGCAACGTGTGCTAGTACACCGATTACAAAGAGAGCGATGATGATGGTGATTGGAGATACTTTTTTCTTCAACAACCACATACAAGCAAAAGTAAGAAGTAATCCCATCAAACCAGGAATCAATGAATCCAAGTTTTGTTGGAAAGTTGTAACTTTTTCAGGTGTTTGAGATAGGCCTGAACCAACTTGAGCGAAGGCTTCTTGGATACCCTTGTATCCTTCAGGAAGTTTATCCCAGTGGATATAAGCTTTGTCGTCTAATTTGACAGAAGAAACATTGAAGACGAATTTAATAGATACCCAACGTTCTACCAAGACAGCGAGGATGAACATCCCAAGGATAGAAGCCCCTTTAGTGATGTCTTGCAAGATCCCACCAGACATATCTTTGGTAATTTCAGAACCTGCTTTGTAGCCAAGTTCTTGCGTGTACCACAAGAAGGCCATACGAATCGCATTCCATGCGATAAAGAAGATGAGTGGGCCAAGGATGTTACCAGACGCAGCAAGTGATGCACCAAGAGCCCCAAGAATTGGACGTACTGTAAACCAGAAGACTGGATCTCCGATACCCGCCAAAGGACCCATCATACCAATTTTAACCCCTTGGATAGCAGCATCGTCAATAGCAGCACCGTTTGCTCTTTCTTCTTCAAGAGCAAGCGTTACCCCGATGATAGGAGCGGCAACGTATGGGTGAGTGTTAAAGAATTCCATGTGACGCTCAAGAGCAGCCGCTTGGTCTTCTTTCTTTGTGTAGAGTTTTTTTGATAGCTGGGATCAATGAGTATGCCCAACCCAAGTTTTGCATCCGTTCATAGTTCCAAGAACCTTGCAAGAAGGTTGAACGCCACCAAACTTTTTGACGATCTGATTTAGATAATTGTAATTTTTCAGTCATGATAGTGTCACACCTTTCTTAATAGTCTTCGAGAATGTCGCCAATTGGATCGTTAGAAGTAGCGGCACCGCCACCTCCATTGCCACCTTTCTTAGAAAGAGTAAGGTAGATCAAGGCAAGGGCAACACCAATTGCTCCAAGAGCGATCAAAGTTAATTGGCTAACGGCTGCAAGAGCAAAACCGATGGCAAAGAATGGCCATACTTCACGGCTCGCCATCATGTTGATAACCATGGCATAACCAACGGCTACAACCATACCACCACCGATTTGCATTCCATCAGAGAGCCATTTTGGCATTTGTTCAAGAGCAGTTTTGACAGTTTCAGCAGGAATCATCAACAAGAGGGCTGCAGGAATGGCGATACGAAGACCTTGAAGAAGAAGGGCCACAAAGTGAGCGCGTTCTACACCTTTGATATCCCCTTTTCTAGCAGCAGCGTCGGCAGTGTGAACCAAACCAACGGAAAGGGTACGGACGATCATGGTCAAGAAAAGACCAGCAACTGCAAGTGGAATACCGACACCTTGAGCGACAGCGATTCCTTTTGTACTGAAGTCTCCCCCAAGTACCATGATGATGGCAGCAGCGACAGATGCAAGGGCAGCATCGGGTGCAACTGCGGCACCAATGTTTGCCCAGCCAAGTGCAATAAATTGAAGTGAACCACCAAGCATAATGCCAGCAGTCAAGTTACCTGTTACCAAACCGATTAAGGTACAAGCAACAAGGGGTTGGTGGAATTGGAATTGGTCAAGGATACCTTCAAGACCTGCTAAGAAGGCAACAACGACCACTAATACCATAGAAATAATAGACATGTTTAAAATCCTTTCGTAAGTAATCGATTATTGAACGTTAGCTTTGTTAATTAAGTCAAACAAATCTTTCTTAGAGTCATTTGGCACTTTACGGACGTCAAATTCAACTCCAAGATCACGCATTTTTTCAAATGTAGCCACATCATCTTTATCCATTGATAACACATTGTTCACCATGGTTTTACCAGTTGAGTGGGCCATTGAACCAACGTTCAAGGTTTTAATCGGAACACCACCTTCGATGGCGCGAAGAGCATCTTGAGGTGTTTCAAATAAGATCAAAGCATGGGTATTTCCAAAACGTGGATCTTTAGCAACGTCGATCAATTTTTGAATTGGGACAACGTTTGCTTTCACACCATTTGGTGCCGCTTGTTTGATCAATTCCTTACGGAGTTCATCTTTGGCAACAGAATCTGAAGCAACAATGATCCGGTCGGCTTTTGAATCAGGTGTCCAAGCAGTTGCGACTTGTCCATGAAGAAGACGTGTATCTAAGCGGGCAAGGTTAATCTTGAGTTTTCCATCTCCGATAACTGTTCCTTCTGGAATAGCAGCTTGGGCTACAGGAGCAGCAGCGGCTGTACTAGCTTCTTCAACAGGGTTTAATTCTTCTGGAAGGGCTTTGACACCGTCTTTTGCTTCCTTGATGATGTTTGCAGCGACTTGATCAACGCCGGCATTTGCATCCATCAAACGTTCTGTATAAGCTTGAATCAACATCGGAAGGTTTAATCCTGTGATGATCGCAAATTTACGATCTGGATTTTCTCCCATGACGCGACTTGCTTGGTTAAATGGAGAACCACTCCAAAGGTCAGCCAAAACCAAGACTTCATCTTCTGCATCAAATGCGGCAACAGCTGCATTAAATTTAGCATAGAGATCATCCGGGCCTTCACTTGGCATGAACGTAACCACTTGAACTTTCTCTTGATCTCCAAAGATCATCGAGCCGGATTGGTGGATTCCAGCTGCAAATTCACCGTGGCTAGCAATAATGATACCAATACTCATTATTGACATTCCTCCTTATAAAATTTGTTTGACTTTCAGTTTAAGAAAACTTTAAGCTACTTTATTATAAATCGTTTCCACACTTAAGTCAATTTTTCTATCAAAATCTCGATGTAAAAACATTGATTTATTATATTAAATTATCGTTAGATAGAAAAAGAATGCTCTTGAATGAATTTTGTTTATTACTTGTTGATGCTTAAAAAATCAATAATAGATATGTTTTATAGGATTTTGTTCTCAATGAAAAGATTCCGAGAATCAAACGATATTCTCGAAAACAAAAATAAATATATAACAAATTGTATATAAGAGTGATTGAGAGCACTCAAAAAGACTAGCCCAGTTGGGCTAGTCCTGTAGGTTCAGTTGTTTAGTTTGTAAAGTCAAGTACCATACGTCCTTGAATGGTTCCAGCTTCCATTTCATCAAAGACTTTGACAGCATCTTCTACTGGACGTTTTTGAACGACAGGGACTACCAGGCCTTCTGCACCAAATTGGAAAGCTTCTTCCAAATCTTTACGAGTTCCTACAAGAGAACCAATGACTTGGATACCATCTAATACAGTTTTCACAATGCTGAGGTCCATCATTTCAGAAGGAAGACCAACTGCGACCACGCGGCCACCTGCACGAACAGAATCTACTGCTTGGTTGAAAGCTACTTTAGAAACAGCTGTTACGACAGCAGAGTGAGCTCCACCATTTGTTTTTTCTTGGATCAATCCTGGAACATCTTCGACTTCACGACCGTTGATGACAAAATCTGCACCAACTTCTTTCGCCAATTCTAGTTTATCATTGTTGATATCGACAGCGATGACATGTGCGTTGAAGACTTTCTTAGCATATTGAACAGCCAAGTTTCCTAGTCCACCAGCTCCATAGATAACGATCCATTGTCCTGGTTCAGCTTTGGCTTCTTTGATAGCTTTGTAAGTGGTAACACCTGCACACGTAATAGAAGAAGCTTGGGCTGGATCTAATCCTTCAGGTACTTTCACTGCGTAATCTGCAGTAACGATACATTGTTCAGCCATTCCTCCATCAACAGAGTAACCAGCATTTTTTACAGTACGACAGAGAGTTTCACGACCAGTTGTACAGTATTCACAAGTTCCACATCCTTCGAAGAACCATGCGACACTGACACGATCCCCAACCTTTAGGCTCTTAACATCTGGAGCAACTTCTTTAACAATACCGATTCCTTCGTGTCCAAGAACACGGCCTGGAACTTTACCAAAGTCTCCGTGAGCAACGTGCAAGTCAGTGTGGCAGACACCACAGTATTCGATTTGAACAAGAGCTTCCCCTGTTTCAAGTGGACGCATGTCTTTGTTTGCAACGATTTCAACACCAGTACCTTCTGGATTTACAACAACAGCTTTCATTTTGTTCCTCCTTAAGTGAACGAGAAGCGATTTAGTTTTTTGAAAGCGCTTCTTTAATAACTATGTTAATAATATCACAAACTAGATGGCAAGGCAATGAAAAAAATATAAAAATAGGAGGGTATTGATTAACCGATTAAGTATTTAGGATAGAAAAAGACATGAGGGGATAACTCATGTCTGTTCCTATTATAAGAATAATTGAATGAGTTGGCGCGCGACACCATCTTCGTTATTTGTGAAATCTGTGACGGAATCCGCGTAAGGGAGAAGGACGGAGCTAGCATTTTTCATGGCGTATCCATGACCAGCGAGAGTTAGCATGTCGGTATCGTTGTGCTCGTCTCCAAAGGCAATCAAATCCTTCTGATCCATATTGAGTTTATCTAGAAGGTAGGTCAGAGCAGATGCTTTGGTCACATTTTTGGGATTGCATTCCAGAATATTTAAGGGACCCCCCCAAGTATTTATAGACAGATTGTAGTCATAATGCCGATTCATTTCATCTGCCAGAGCATATTTGTCTTCCGCTTTCGTTTGAAAGAGGATACAGTTTGGGTCGCTCGTTACCCGCTCGGGATTGAATTGATTTTCTGGTTGGAAAGATTCAATACCGAATAATTTAGGGTCTGCAACGTGCTCATTTGGATCGGTAATAAAGAATTTATTGCGGTATTCGCCTGCTATAAAGTCCGCTTGGATGGTATCCCGGTTAGCGACCATATCTAGCAGGTATTTTTTATCTAAAGTCAAACATTGTTCATCCCCCCATTTTTTCTCAGGTAGATGCGTAAGGGAGCCGTTAAAATTGATCATCGGAGTATCTAGCTCTAGTTGTTTGTAATAGGTATGTGCCATACGGTAGGGGCGGCCTGTTGTAATAATGACTTTATGGCCAAGAGCACTAATTTTTTTTATCGTATCAATGGTAAAGTCGCTCAATTTGCTTTCGGAATTTAAGAGAGTGCCGTCTAGATCTAGAGCGATCATCTTTTTATGCATATTTCAGTTCCTTTCGAGAAGAATGAGACCATTATATCAGAAAAATCGGAAAAGCGCTCAAAAATCGAGAAGAGAAGTAGGATTTCTTGAAAGGCGAAAGATCTTTTGGTAAAATAGAAATAACGTTCGCAAATTGATTGGGAGCGAGAATGATGAAAAAGGAGTTTATTCTGAAATGGATAAGTTTTTTAAACTTTCAGAACATGGAACCACTGTTCGAACAGAGGTTCTTGCTGGTTTGACAACCTTTTTTGCGATGAGTTATATCCTCTTCGTAAACCCTCAAATGTTGTCACAAACAGGTATGCCAGCTCAAGGAGTCTTCCTTGCAACGATTATTGGATCCGTTGTCGGGACCTTGATGATGGCTTTTTATGCCAATTTACCTTATGCACAAGCACCTGGGATGGGCTTGAATGCCTTCTTTACCTTTACCGTTGTATTTGGTATGGGCTACTCATGGCAGGAAGCTTTGGGGATGGTCTTCATTTGTGGAGTGATTTCATTGATTATCACATTGACAAATGTTCGGAAGATGATCATCGAATCGATTCCGACAGCTCTTCGCTCTGCTATTTCAGCGGGGATCGGGATTTTCTTGGCCTATGTTGGAATTAAGAATGCAGGATTTTTGAAATTCACGATTGACCCTCATACCTATACAGTGGTCGGAGAAGGAGCAGATAAGGCGAATGCAACGATCTCAGCAAATGCATCTGCTGTTCCTGGATTGGTTGATTTTAACAATCCAGCTGTCCTCTTGGCTCTTGTTGGTCTTGCGATTACTATTTTCTTTGTTGTCAAAGGGATTAAAGGTGGGATTATCCTTTCCATCTTAGCAACGACTGTTCTTGGAATTCTCATCCATGTTGTTGATATCAGTAAAATCGACTTTGCAAGTAACCATCTAGGAGCTGCCTTTAATGATTTAGGCACGATCTTTGGTCAAGCTTTAGGATCGAAAGGATTGGGTTCTTTGATTTCCAATACGTCTCGTTTGCCTGAGACCTTAATGGCCATCTTAGCCTTCTCCTTGACTGATATTTTTGATACAATCGGAACTTTGATCGGTACGGGTGAAAAAGTTGGGATTGTTGCGACAAATGGGGAAAACCATCAATCAGCGAAATTAGATAAGGCCCTCTATTCAGACCTTGTAGCGACTTCAGTCGGAGCTATTGCAGGAACTTCAAACGTAACGACGTATGTTGAATCTGCAGCTGGTATTGGAGCTGGTGGACGCACTGGTTTGACAGCCTTGGTTGTAGCGATCTGTTTTGCTATTTCAAGTCTCTTTAGTCCTTTGTTGGCGATTGTACCGACCGCTGCTACAGCCCCAATTTTGATTGTTGTTGGGATCATGATGTTGAGTGGCTTGAAAAATATCCATTGGGAAGATATGTCAGAAGCAGTTCCTGCTTTCTTCACCTCTATCTTTATGGGCTTCAGCTACTCGATTACACAAGGGATCGCTGCTGGATTTATCACCTATAGCTTGGTGAAAGTGGTTAAAGGACAAGCCAAAGAAGTGCACAGCATGATTTGGATTTTAGATGTTCTCTTTATTTTAAACTACGTTAGCATGGCTTTGAATTAAGCATCAGGAAGGTACCAAAAAGGAATGGGAGTTGTCTCCCATTCCTTTTTAGATGGATTGAGGGAATGAATGGGAGAATTTCCTGTATTTCCTGATTTTTTTCTCAAAAACAAACCGGAGTCGAACAATTTCTAAAAGAAAGAGCAGATTTTTAAAAAGTTTGGTATAATAGAGAAATGATTAGTCACAATGAAACGGAGCTGATCGCTCTAGGAAAACAGCTAGGAAAACTCTTAGAAAAGCAAGACGTGATTATCTTATCAGGTGATCTAGGGGCAGGAAAAACGACCTTTACCAAAGGAATTGCAAAGGGGTTAGGGATTGATCAGATGATTAAAAGCCCGACCTATACCATTGTTCGTGAATACGAAGGTCGCTTGCCTTTATACCATTTGGATGTTTACCGGATTGGGAATGATCCAGATTCTATTGATTTAGATGATTTTCTATTTGGAAATGGTGCTACCATTATTGAATGGGGAGAGCTGATTGAGCCGAGTCTCTCGGATGCTTATCTTAAAATTTTTATCCGAAAATTAGAAGATGGGCGAGAGTTAGCTTTTGAAGCTCATGGAGCGCGTGCAAAAGCTTTGCTAGCATCCTTTGAGCAGGTGGAAAAAACGGATGACTAAGGAAAAGGAAGTAACAGTAGAAATTCGGCAAGCTGACAGTGCAGATGCGGCTCTTGTCGTTGATTTCTTAAATCAAGTTGGGAAAGAGTCAGATTACATGACGCTAGATGAAGCTGGGATTGGCATGTCTCCAGCAGACATGGAGCAATTTCTGATGGTGCAAGAGATGGCGGAAAACCGGATTTGCCTCTTGCTATTTCTAGATCAGGAACTGGCAGCTTTGTTAAATATCACTGCAGCTTCTCAACGGTCCATTCGGCATATTGGTGATGTCTTTATTGTGGTTCAAAAAGCTTATTGGAATCAAGGACTTGGACAGATCTTGTTGGAAGAAGGGATCGAGTGGGCGCACTCGACCGGTGTTCTTCGCAAACTAGTCTTGAATGTCCAAGTGCGCAATAAACGAGCAGTTCACCTGTATAAAAAGTTAGGTTTTGAGATCGAAGGTTGCCAAGCTCGTGGAGCTTGTTCAGCTGAAGGAGAATTCTTAGATGTTTACCTTATGGGGAAACTGATAGATTAGAGAGAGATTCTATATGGTTAAAAAAATTATTTTGATGTTTTTGAGCTTATTGACGGTAACAGTGATTGGGATTGGGGCCTATGGCCTTACCATCCTAAACCAAACGACTGGGACTCTCAGTAAGACCTATAAAGGCTTTGGGAATGAGACCAATGTTATTGCAGAAAACAAGCCGATGACCATCCTTTTGATGGGGGTTGATACAGGTAGCGGTTCTCGGGAAGATCCTTGGGCCGGAAATAGTGATACCATGATTTTGGTGACTGTCAATCCTCAAACAAAAGAAACAACCATGACGAGCTTGGAAAGAGATATCCTAACCAATATTACTTCAGATGGCGAAACGGTCCAAGCAAAATTGAATTCGGCTTATGCTCAAGGTGGTGCCAAGTTAGCCATTAAGACCATTCAAGATCTTTTGAATATCCATATTGACCGCTATGTCATGATCAATATGAAGGGATTGGTTCAATTAGTGGATAAGGTTGGTGGCATCACGGTTAACAATCCATTTGACTTCGATATCTCGATCGAGGAAAATGAGCCAGAATATACGGCTAAGATCGCACCAGGACGTCAGGAGATTAATGGGGACCAAGCTCTCGTTTATTCACGGATGCGCTACCAAGACCCAGAAGGAGACTACGGACGTCAAAAACGCCAACGTGAAGTGATCAAAAAGATTGTTGAGAAAGTTCTAAGCCTCAATAGTTTGAGTCACTACAAAGGAATCATTGAGTCTGTTAGTGACAATATGCAAACCAACATTTCACTTGATAGCAACAGTCTTCTTCAATTGTTAGGATATAAAGATGCCCTTTCAACGATTCATCAGTACCAGTTGAAAGGAGAAGATGCCACCTTAGCAGATGGCGGAAGTTATCAGATTGTCACTTCAAAACATCTCTTGAAAATTCAAAATATCATCCGCAAAGCTTTGGGACTAAAAGAAATCAAAACATTGAAAACCAATGCTTACCTATTAGATGGAGATGAAGATTTGAAGTCTTCTTCTTCTCAAACTGAAAATCCAGTTCCAGCATCTGGGGAAGCGCCTGTTTACCAAGAGTTTAATCAATTACCAGTTGTACCATCGACCCAGGATACGGGAGTGGTGACGCCTCAAAGTTCTGTTGCACCAGTGACACCAGTTGCTCCTGTAGCTACAGAGTCGAGCAGTGTGACACCTACGGTACCTTCAGAATAAGAAAAAAACGATTGAGTTTTCTCAATCGTTTTTACTTGGTTGCCAGATGTCTTGAATTTCTTTTAGAGAGGCTGTTGCTTGTTGACTAAATAGTTTGGTCTTGTATTGGAAATCCGTTACCAATTCTTGAAGATTGGTCTTTTGGTCTTGGATAATATCCAGATTGCGTTGGATTTTTGCTAGGTTATCTTGAATTCCCTTGACCAATTGGCTGGATTCAGTCACCTCTGTTTTAATTTCTTTGCGGTTTTTTACTAGGTGGTAGCTAATGCTAGCTCCTGTTGCAAACCAAAAGAGATTTTTGAGTTTCATATGGCCTCCTTTTTAACTGTTTTTGATGGTTTCTGCGAGAACTGCTAGTTGTTCAAAATTAGGCTCGTGTTCAGTAAATGAAATGGCAAGCTCATCTTGATCGGAATAGCGGGGGATAATGTGGACATGTGTGTGAAATACGGTTTGTCCAGAAACTTCTTCCATGTTGCTGATGATATTCATTCCCTTAGCTTGGGTAGCAGCTTCTACTTTTTTTGCAACTTTAGAAACACGTGCAAATAGTTGAGCTGTGGCGGTTTCGTCCATCTCTAAGAGGTTGCGAGCGTGTTTTTTTGGAACCACTAACGTATGACCTGGTGTAACCTGAGAGATGTCCAAAAATGCGAGGACTTCCTCGTCCTCATAGACTTTGGAGGAAGGAATGTCGCCAGCTATAATCTTACAAAAAATACAATCGTCAACCATAAATACACCTCTTTTAGACTAAATTTTGTTATAATATAAGAACATTATACCAGAAATCGGAGAAAATATGTTAGAAATCAACAAGTTGACAGGGGGCTATGTCAACATCCCTGTCCTGAAAGAGGTGAGTTTTTCAGTTCCGGATGGCCAACTGATTGGTTTGATTGGACTAAATGGAGCTGGGAAGTCAACCACGATTAATGAAATTATTGGTCTCCTGCATCCTTATGCTGGGGAAGTACGGATTGACGGCTTGAGTCTTCCAGAAGCTCCAACTGACTATCGTAAAAAAATTGGCTATATTCCAGAAACCCCTAGCCTATATGAAGAATTAACCTTGAGAGAGCATATCGAAACCGTAGCTATGGCCTATGATTTAGACATGGATCAGGTCATGGTGCGCGTCCAGCCTTTGTTGGAACGATTTCGTTTGGCTGAAAAATTAGATTGGTTCCCGACCCAGTTTTCAAAAGGGATGAAGCAAAAGGTCATGATTATTTGCGCCTATGCAGTGGATCCAAGTCTTTATATTGTCGATGAACCCTTTTTGGGATTGGATCCTGTTGCGATTGCAGATTTGATTCAGTTATTGGCAGATGAGAAAGCAAAAGGAAAATCGATTTTGATGAGTACCCACGTTCTGGATTCGGCTGAAAAGATGTGTGATGGTTTTGTGATCCTCCATAAGGGTCAGGTCCGAGCAAAAGGGACCTTGGACGAGCTGCGTTCAACTTTTGGGGATGAGAAAGCAAGTCTAAATGATATCTACATGACCTTGACAGAAGAGGAAACAGCATGAAAGAGTTGATGAAAAAACGGCAAGAAACGTTTCGAACTCAATGTGTAAAATATAGCCGCTATGTTCTCAATGATCATTTCGTTCTCTTTATGTTGATTTTCATAGGATTTTTGGCGGTTCAATACAGCCAATTCTTGCAAGATCTACCCAAAGATACAAGCCTGATCCGCTGGAGTCTCATGATTGGCTTGCTCCTCTTGGTTCCGATTGGCTCCATTGCGACCTACTTAGAGAAGCCCGATGCTTTATTCCTTTTGGTAAAGGAAGAGGAAGTGAAACGTTATGTCAAAGGGCAGGCCAAGAAGTCTTTTGTGTTTTGGTTTTTGATTCAAAGTTTTGTCCTTCTATTATTTGTGCCTCTTCTTCTGGCAACAGGGCTGGATAAACTTGCTATTGTAGCTTATATCCTTGTCTTAGGGGTGGCTAAAGGGGCTGTTTTTAGCTGGAAGGAAGCGCGTTTCTACCAGGATGAAAATTTAAATTGGCCCTTGGCTATTGCTCGTGAGAATGCAAGGAAACAATTGATTCTTCGCTTCTTTGCCTTGTTTACAACGGTGAAAGGTATTACTAACAGTGTCAAAAGAAGAGCGTACTTGGATGGTTTCTTAGGGCTTCTTCCCAAAACACATAGCAATACTTGGCTTCACTTATATATGCGCTCCTTCCTACGGAATGGAGATCTTTTCTCTATGACTCTACGACTCTTGGCTCTTTCCATTCTCGCTATCATCTTTATTCCCCAACCCCTCGTAGTGATTGCCCTTGTAGCCTTGCTCAATTACTTGGTTATTTTTCAATTACTGGGGCTTTACAGTGCTTTTGATTACCAACCCTTGACCCTCCTTTTCCCGATGAAAAAGGGCAGTAAAAAGGCAGGGTTGAACAAAACGATTCAGCTGGTCATGGGGATGATAACGGTGATAGAAGGGGGAATTGGCCTGGTCTTTATTTCAGATAAAGTCCTGTTGTTAGGCTTATTGGCTTATACAGTTGCTTTAATCCTACTCTATCTTCCATTTAAGATGGCGCGCTTGGTTGACGAAAGTCGTTAAAATTAGTAAAATAGATTGGAAACTTTTTACGGAGGAAAAGATGGACTCGAATGAAAAAGAGCTAAGCCTCACCCCAATTCCTGGGAAGAGTGGGAAGGCCTACATGGGGACCTACCCAGATGGTGGGCGCGTTTTTGTAAAAATGAATACGACCCCAATCCTTGCGGGTCTAGCAAAAGAACAGATTGCTCCTCAATTGTTATGGAGTCGACGATTGCCAGATGGAAATGTGATGAGTGCCCAAGAATGGTTGAATGGGGAAATTCTCACGCCAAATGGGATGTCGAAAAAACAAGTGGTCAATATTTTAACGAGATTGCACCGTTCTAGACCTTTGATGACCCAATTGAAAAAACTTGGCTATCCTGTGGAATCTCCATTAGAATTGCTCAATTCTTGGAGCAACCGGTTGCCAATTGCCCTACGTCAGAACCACTATATCCAATCAGTCGTAAAGAATTTACGGAAGACAGTGCCTGCCTTTCGGGAGGATTATGCGACGATCGTCCACGGGGATGTCCGTCATAGTAACTGGATTGAGACAGAGAGCGGCTTGATTTATCTAGTCGATTGGGACTCTGTTCGTTTGACAGACCGGATGTTGGATGTGGCGCATATCTTGAGTCACTATATCCCAGATTCTAATTGGCGCGATTGGTTAGGCTATTATGGCTACAAGTACAATCAAAAAGTATTTGATAAACTCTATTGGTTTGGTCAATACTCTTTCTTGTGCCAAATTGCTAAATACTATGAAAATAATGATTTAGAAAATGTCAATCGCGAGATCTATGCTCTGCGCAATTTCCGGTTGAAATATGGAAAGGAAATATGAGAGTTAGAAATCGCAAGGGAGCGACTGAATTATTAGAAGCGAACCCGCAATATGTGGTCCTAAATCCAGAAGATGCCAAGGGAAAATGGCATGAAATTTTCGGGAATGACCATCCTATTCATATCGAAGTGGGTAGCGGAAAAGGGGCCTTTATTACTGGAATGGCCAAGGCCAATCCAGAGATCAACTACATCGGAATTGATATTCAAAAATCGGTCTTGAGTTATGCTTTAGATAAGGTCTTAGAAGCTGATGTTCCTAACATTAAATTGCTTTGGGTAGACGGAGATAGCTTGACCAACTATTTTGAAGATGGGGAAATTGATCAACTCTATCTGAATTTTTCAGATCCATGGCCAAAGAAACGTCATGAGAAGCGTCGCTTGACTTACAAGACTTTCTTGGATACCTTCAAGCAAATTCTTCCAGAACATGGGGAGATTCACTTTAAAACAGATAATCGAGGTCTGTTTGAATACAGTTTGGTGAGCTTTTCACAGTATGGTATGACTTTGAAGGGAGTCTGGCTAGACCTTCATGCTAGTGATTTTGAGGGGAATGTCATGACGGAATATGAGAAAAAGTTCTCAAGTAAAGGACAGGTCATTTACCGTGTAGAAGCACAGTTTTAGCATATTCCTTGCAATCATTGGGGAATCGTGTTATAATACCTTAAATGAATAGAAAAGGAGAGGCGGGGAAATATCTTCGCCTCTTATCTATGAGGAGGTGGCAACCATCGCAACGATTGTTGACTTAGTAACAGAAGTGATTCAGCCTGCCATCCAGGAACCATTTGAATTGGTCGATGTTGAATATGGCAAAATGGGTGGTGACTACGTCTTAAGCATTTTCGTAGACAAACCAGAAGGGATCACACTGAATGATACAGCGGATTTGACAGAAATCATTAGCCCGCTATTGGATCAAATCAAACCAGACCCATTTCCAGAACAGTACTTTTTAGAAGTTACCAGTCCTGGCTTGGAGAGACCATTGAAAACCAAGGAAGCACTCGAAGGAGCTGTTGGCAAGTATGTCAATATCAGCTTGTATAAGGCTGTTGAAAAGCAAAAGGTCTTTGAGGGAAACTTGGTAGGTTTTGAAGAGGATGTTTTGACCATTGAGTATATGGATAAAACACGAAAGAAAACTGTAGAAATTCCTTATAACCTTGTGTCCAAAGCAAGGTTGGCTGTAAAATTGTAACAGAATGAAAGAAAGGATGCCTTTATAGTAGAGGCAAGAAAAACATGAGTAAAGAAATGCTAGAAGCCTTCCGCATTTTGGAAGAAGACAAAGGGATCAAAAAAGAAGATATCATCGAAGCAGTCACAGAATCATTGCGTTCAGCTTATCGCCGTCGTTATGGACAATCAGAAAGTGCAGCGATTGAATTCAATGAAAAAACTGGAGATTTCCGTGTTTATACGGTTCGTGAAGTGGTGGATGAAGTCTTTGATAGCCGTTTAGAAATCAGCTTGAAGGATGCCTTGGCCATTAGCTCTGCTTATGAGTTGGGGGATAAGATCAAGTTTGAAGAAGCACCAGCTGAATTTGGTCGTGTAGCAGCTCAATCTGCCAAACAAACCATCATGGAAAAAATGCGTAAGCAAACGCGCACCATCACCTATAACACTTATAAAGAACATGAAAATGAAATCATGAGTGGAACGGTGGAGCGCTTTGACAATCGTTTTATCTATGTCAATCTTGGCTCAATCGAAGCTCAATTGTCTAAGCAAGACCAAATTCCAGGAGAAGTGTTCCAATCTCATGACCGGATTGAAGTCTTTGTCTACAAGGTAGAAGATAATCCACGTGGTGTCAATGTCTTTGTTAGCCGAAGCCATCCTGAAATGATCAAACGTTTGATGGAACAAGAAATTCCTGAAGTTTATGATGGAACTGTTGAGATTATGAGTGTAGCGCGTGAAGCTGGAGATCGTACAAAAGTTGCGGTTCGTAGCCATAATCCAAACGTAGATGCGATTGGGACTATCGTTGGTCGTGGTGGATCGAACATTAAAAAGATTACCAGCAAGTTCCACCCAGCTCGATACGATCAAAAATTAGACCGTATGGTTCCGACAGAAGAAAACATCGATGTCATCGAGTGGGTTCCAGATCCAGCTGAATTTATCTACAATGCGATCGCTCCTGCAGAAGTGGACCAAGTTATTTTTGATGATGAAGATAGCAAACATGCTCTCGTTGTGGTTCCAGACAACAAATTATCTCTTGCTATTGGTCGTCGTGGTCAAAACGTTCGTTTGGCGGCTCATTTGACTGGTTACCGCATCGATATCAAATCTGCAAGTGAGTTCGAAGAAATGGAAGCAGCTCAAGAAACTTTTGAAGACCAAGTAGAAAGTGGCGAAGAGCAAGTCGACTAAGTGAGGGAGGGAAAATGGTAAAAACAAGAAAAATCCCTTTAAGAAAATCTGTCGTTTCAAATGAAATTATTGATAAGCGCGATTTGCTCCGCATTGTCAAAAATAAAGAAGGACAAGTCTTTATCGATCCAACTGGCAAGGCCAATGGTCGAGGTGCTTACATCAAGCTAGACAATGAAGAAGCGGCACTTGCTAAGAAAAAGAAAGTTTTTAATCGTAGCTTTAATATGGAAGTGGAAGAAGCTTTCTATGATGAATTGATCGCTTATGTAGATCATAAGGTGAAGAGAAGAGAGTTAGGCCTTGAATAAGCAAAAGATAAGTAATTTGTTGGGCTTGGCGCAAAGAGCAGGAAAACTCATTTCTGGAGAAGAACTCGTGATCAAAGCAATCCAGGAAGAAAAAGCAAAATTAGTTTTTCTGGCAAATGATGCAGCTAGTAACCTGACAAAAAAGGTGACGGATAAGGGTCACTATTATGAGGTTCAAGTATCTACCGTGTTTTCAACACTAGAATTAAGCACTGCAATTGGACGTTCTCGTAAGGTCGTCGCTGTTGTAGATGCTGGATTTTCAAAGAAAATGAGGTCTCTTATGGAATAGAAGAGGAGGACAGCAATTGTCTAAGAAAAGATTATACGAAATTGCCAAAGAATTGGGCAAGGAAAGTAAGGAAGTCGTCACTCGTGCGAAAGAATTAGGTTTTGACGTCAAGAGTCATGCATCTAGTGTCGATACTGATGTTGCTGAAAAGCTGATCAAGAGCTTTGCAGCGAAAAAAGAAACAGTCGAAAAGAAAGTAGCAGAAGTGGCTGCCAAGACAACGGCTGTCGCAGAGAAAAAAGAAGCAGCGCCTGTCAAAAAAGAAGGAGCAACTGAGACAAAATCAGTAACGCCAGCTGCTAAACCAAAGAGTCGTAACTTTAAAGCGGAACGAGAAGCGCGTGCAAAAGAACAGGCTGAACGTAGGAAACAACAAGACAATCGTCCAAAACGTGATCGCAAAGATAATCAGCGTCATGGTGACAACCGAAATCAACGACCACAAGAGCGAAATGAACAGCGAAATCAAGGTTCTGAGCGTCGTAATAACCGACCAGATCAAAGACGTAGTGCACAACCCCAAGTGGCACCAAAAGTTGATTTCAAAGCGCGTGCAGCAGCACTGAAAGCTGAACAAAATGCTGAATACGCACGTGGAAGTGAAGATCGCTACAAACAACAAGCTGCAAAAGCAGAACAAGAACGTCAACAGCGCCGGAAACGGGTAGAAGCACCAGAAGTGAAAGCACCTGTACAGGAGCCAGCTGTTGAGAACCATACAAAACCAGCTGTTGCTGCTGCTCCAGCTCAAGTCGATACACGTCGGAAGAAACAAGCGCGACCAGATAAGAAACGCGATGATTTTGATCGTGAAGAAGATGGTCCAAGAAAACAACAAAGGAATCGAAATAGTCAAAATCAAGTGAGAAATCAGAGAAATAGTAACTGGAATAACAATAAGAAAAATAAAAAAGGAAAGAACAACCGTAATGATGCTCCAAAACCAGTAACAGAGCGTAAATTCCATGAATTACCAAGTGAATTTGAGTATACGGATGGAATGACGGTTGCCGAAATCGCAAAACGCATCAAGCGTGAACCGGCTGAAATCGTCAAGAAACTCTTTATGATGGGAGTCATGGCGACTCAAAATCAATCGCTGGATGGAGATACGATTGAACTCTTGATGGTGGATTATGGAATTGAAGCCAAGAAAAAGGTTGAAGTGGACAATGCCGATATCGAACGCTTCTTCGTTGAAGATGGTTATTTGAATCCAGATGAGTTGGTAGAGCGTCCACCAGTTGTCACCATCATGGGACACGTTGACCACGGTAAAACTACCCTTTTGGATACTCTTCGTAATTCACGTGTAGCAACAGGTGAAGCGGGAGGAATCACCCAGCACATCGGTGCCTACCAAATCGTGGAAAATGGTAAGAAGATTACCTTCTTGGATACACCTGGACACGCGGCCTTTACTTCTATGCGGGCGCGTGGTGCATCTGTTACGGATATTACCATCTTGGTCGTAGCGGCAGATGACGGGGTGATGCCTCAGACTATCGAAGCTATTAACCACTCAAAAGCGGCGAATGTCCCAATCATTGTGGCTATTAACAAGATTGATAAACCAGGTGCCAACCCAGAACGTGTCATCGGTGAATTGGCGGAACATGGGGTTATGTCAACTGCCTGGGGTGGCGATTCTGAGTTTGTAGAAATCTCAGCTAAGTTCAACCAAAATATCGATGAACTCTTGGAAACGGTCCTTCTTGTGGCTGAAATCCAAGAACTCAAGGCAGATCCAACTGTTCGTGCCATCGGTACCGTTATCGAAGCGCGTTTGGATAAAGGAAAAGGTGCAGTGGCAACCCTCCTTGTTCAACAAGGTACCTTGAATGTTCAAGACCCAATCGTTGTCGGAAATACCTTTGGACGTGTCCGTGCCATGACCAATGACCTTGGACGTCGTGTGAAGGTTGCAGGACCATCTACTCCGGTTTCTATCACTGGTTTGAACGAAGCGCCAATGGCGGGTGACCACTTTGCGGTTTATGAAGATGAAAAATCAGCGCGTGCAGCGGGTGAAGAACGTGCCAAACGTGCTCTGATGAAACAACGTCAAGCAACCAACCGCGTCAGCCTTGAAAATCTCTTTGATACCTTGAAGGCTGGGGAAGTGAAATCCGTTAATGTCATCATTAAAGCCGATGTACAAGGTTCGGTTGAAGCTCTTGCTGCTTCCCTTCAAAAGATTGAAGTAGAAGGTGTGAAAGTGACCATCGTTCACTCAGCAGTTGGTGCGATCAACGAATCAGACGTGACCCTTGCAGAAGCTTCAAATGCCTTCATCATCGGATTTAACGTCCGTCCTACTCCACAAGCACGTCAACAAGCTGAAGCTGACGAGGTGGAAATCCGTCTTCACTCAATCATCTACAAAGTGATTGAAGAAATGGAAGATGCCATGAAGGGTATGTTGGATCCTGAGTTCGAAGAGAAAGTGATCGGGGAAGCAGTTATTCGTGAAACCTTTAAAGTCTCAAAAGTGGGTACCATTGGTGGATTTATGGTCCTTAGTGGTAAGGTTACACGTGATTCCAAAGTCCGTGTCATTCGTGACGGTGTCGTGATCTATGACGGAGCTCTTGCAAGCTTGAAACACTTCAAAGATGATGTCAAAGAGATCACAAATGGTCGTGAAGGTGGATTGATGATTGAAGGCTACAATGATATCAAGACAGACGATACCATTGAAGCCTACATCATGGAAGAAATTAAAAAATAAGAGGCTGACTAGGAAAAAAGAGGAATTTTCTCTGATTTCCTAGTTTTTAAACACAAAGCAGAAAGGAGTTCCTATGGCAAGTCATTTTCGGACAGATCGAGTAGGGATGGAAATCAAGCGTGAAGTCAATGAGATTTTACAAAAGAAAGTCCGTGACCCGCGTGTTCAAGGCGTTACTATTACGGATGTTCAAATGCTAGGTGATTTGTCTATGGCCAAAGTGTATTATTCAATTATGAGTGATTTGGCTTCAGACAATCAAAAGGCTCAGACAGGCCTTGAAAAAGCAACAGGAACCATCAAGCGTGAATTAGGTCGGAATTTGAAACTGTACAAGATTCCGGATCTTACTTTTGTCAAAGACGAGTCTATCGAATACGGTAACAAGATCGATGAGATGTTACGCAATTTGAACAAAGACTAGAGAGGTTGGAAATTTTCCACGCCCAGATTGAAAGACAAAGTCTTCTTAGAAACTTTCCTTAGGTGAGTACGGACGTCAGCGAACTTCTTCGAAGTTCCATGACTAATTATTGAGCCTAAGGTCTCAATAATTCCGAGTACCTGAAACTATTAAGTTTCAGGTACTTTTCTCACGACGAAAAGTTTCAGTAGATGATTGAATCACTCTAACGAGTAACATTTCTTTTTATAGAATTTATTAGATTTATAAAAAAGAATAGTTTGTCTACAGTCTCGGGTTGGAAATTTTCCACCCTCTTTTTTTGGCTCTTAAAACGAGGAAAATAAAACAGAAGGAAAAACGGTTTCAAAAAATAATAGAAATTTACAGAAATCTCTTGTGTGATTGGAAATTATCCTTTACAATAGGAGAGGAGTTTTATTTCTGATCTCAAATTTGGAGGAATGAACATGTCGATTAACTGGCAGGAAATTGTATTTAACTTTTTGGGAGGCCTGGGGCTCTTTCTCTATAGTATTAAAACCATGGGAGAAGGCTTGCAACAGGCTGCAGGAGATCGACTTCGATACTATATTGATAAATATACGAGTAATCCCTTTCTAGGGGTTCTAGTAGGGATTGGGATGACTGCCTTGATTCAGTCGAGTTCAGGGGTTACAGTGATTACGGTCGGTCTGGTGAGTGCAGGACTTCTAACCCTCCGTCAAGCTATTGGTATTGTTATGGGGGCCAATATTGGAACGACTATTACCTCCTTTATCATTGGTTTTAAATTAGGAGACTACGCTCTTCCCATGCTCTTTATCGGAGCGGTTTGTCTCTTCTTTACCAAAAATCGTTTGGTTAATAATGTTGGACGAATCGTTTTTGGTGTCGGTGGTATCTTCTTTGCCCTCAACTTGATGAGTGGGGCTATGGAACCTCTTAAAGATTTGCAAGTCTTTCGTGACTATATGGTGCAGTTAAGTAAAAGTCCTATCTTGGGTGTCTTTGTTGGATCAGGCTTAACACTTTTGATTCAGGCCTCTTCTGCAACCATTGGTATCTTGCAAAATCTCTATGCTAGTCATTTGATTGACCTGAAAGGAGCCCTCCCAGTTCTCTTTGGTGATAATATCGGAACGACCATTACAGCTATCATTGCTTCCTTGGGAGCTAATATTGCGGCCAAACGTGTGGCAGGTGCCCATGTAGCCTTTAATGTTATCGGAACCATTATCTGTCTTGTCTTCCTTGTTCCGTTTACCTCTTTGATTCAATGGTTTGAAACGACTCTTCATTTATCCCCAGAAATGACCATAGCCTTTGCTCACGGAACCTTTAATATAACCAATACCATCATCCAGTTCCCATTCATTGGAGCTTTGGCATACTTTGTGACCAAGCTGATTCCTGGTGAGGATGAGGTTGTCAAATATGAACCGCTCTACTTGGATGAAAACTTGATCACCCAAGCGCCTTCGATTGCTCTTGGAAATGCGAAAAAAGAGTTGCTTCATTTAGGTGGATATGCAGACAAAGCTTTTAATCTTTCTTATGATTATATTGTTCATCAAAATGAGAAAACAGCTGAAAAGGGTCATAAGACAGAAGAAGCCATCAATACCATTGATGATGATTTGACTCGCTACCTGATTCGTTTGTCAAGTGAAGCCTTGAGTCCGAGAGAAAGTGAAGTTCTCACCAATATCTTGGATTCTTCACGGGATTTGGAGCGGATTGGAGATCACGCGGAAGCCTTGATCAATCTGACCGATTATTTAATTCGTAAGAAAGTGGTCTTTTCAGAAGCGGCCTTGGCTGAATTGGAAGATATTTACAACCAAACCCATCAATTTGTAGAGGATGCCTTAAAAGCTGTTGAGAACAATGATGTGAGTCTTGCAAACCAATTGGTAGCACGTCACGAGGCAATTGAAAAGTTGGAGAAAAGACTTCGGAAAACCCATATTCGTCGTTTGAACCAAGGCGAATGTACACCTCAAGCCGGAGTAAACTTTATTGATATCATTTCTCACTATACACGTGTTGCAGACCATGCCATGAATCTCGCTGAAAAAGTACAAATCGAGCAAATTTAAGGAACGTCAAACAGAGTAAGTAGGAAGCTTACTCTGTTTTTTGTTGGATTCTATTCAAAAATAGGTCTAGACCATTTACAAATGGAAGTGAAAGCGTTATAATATGTATGAATATAAATGGAACACAGTTCCTACAATGGAAAGGACGATTTTATGTCTACATATATTAAAGCAGATCAATTTTATTATCCACATGGGGTTCGCCGCGGAGGCTATTTGGAGCTTGTTGATGGCAAGTTTGGAAAACATGTGGAAAGCTTACCAGAAGGTGCGGATGTGCTGGATTATTCTGGTTACAGCATTGCGCCTGGCCTCGTAGATACCCATATTCACGGATTTGGTGGGGTAGATGTGATGGATAACAATATCGAAGGCACTCTCCATACCATGAGTGAAGGGCTCTTGAGTACAGGGGTTACGAGCTTTTTGCCTACGACCTTGACTTCCTCTTACGAACAACTTTTGGCAGTAACTGAAAATATCGGTGCACGATACAAAGAAGCAACAGGAGCTAAGATTCGCGGGATTTATTTTGAAGGCCCTTATTTTACAGAAAAATACAAGGGAGCTCAAAACCCATCTTATATGAAGGATCCAAGTATGGAAGAATTCCGGGCTTGGCAAAAAGCTGCCAATGGTCTGTTGAATAAGATTGCCCTTGCTCCCGAGCGTGAAGGGGTGGAAGAATTTGTTCGGACCATTACAGGAGAAGGAGTGACTGTCGCTCTGGGACACTCCAATGCTACTTTTGAAGAAGCTAAAAAAGCGGTTGATGCAGGTGCGAGTGTCTGGGTACATGCCTACAATGGTATGCGTGGTTTGACGCACCGTGAACTCGGTATGGTTGGTGCCATGTATGAGTTGCCTCATACTACAGCAGAGTTGATCTGTGATGGCCATCACGTGGATCCACTAGCGTGTGATATCCTGATGAAACAAAAAGGCAAAGAAAATGTTGCCTTGATTACGGACTGTATGACAGCTGGGGGCTTAGAAGACGGGGACTACATGCTTGGGGAATTCCCAGTCGTGGTTGCTGAAGGGACTGCTCGCTTGAAATCAACTGGTAATCTAGCTGGCTCAATCTTGAAATTGAAAGATGGATTAAAAAATGTTGTAGAGTGGGGGATTGCTAACCCTCACGAAGCAGTGATGATGGCCAGCCTCAATCCGGCAAAATCAGTCCATATTGATGATGTTTGTGGTCAAATTCGAGAAGGATATGACGCGGACTTCATCGTGCTTGATCAAAATTTGGATCTGGTTGCGACCTATCTCGATGGGGTCAAACGTTACCAAGCTACCAATTAGATTCAAGAATCGAAGATAGAATACTTCCTCTCTAAGTCATACCTAGAGAGGTTTTTGTTTACCGATGGTAGTGCAATTTTGTGAATGCTGTCTTTTCATGCTATAATGGGAATTGAAATGTGAGGTAGCTTATGAAGGCAATTGATATACGTTTTTTATTGATGGGAATTTTTTTCTTGCTCTATGGGATTGTAAGAAAAAATATCTTTATTGTGATTGTTGGTGGGGCATTTTTACTCTATAGTTTTTATAGCAAGAAGATGGAGCCAACCAAGAAGAATATTTTTAAGCCAGAGCTCAAGCTTCGAGGGCCTAAGAAACCGAAATCGAAGAAAGGAAAGAAAAAATGAACAATTATCGTTTAAATAATGGGGTGGAGATTCCTGTATTAGGATTTGGAACCTGGAAAGCAGCAGATGGAGAAGAAGCCTATCAAGCTGTCTTAGCTGCTTTAAAAGCAGGTTACCGCCATATCGATACAGCTGCGATTTATCAGAATGAAGAGAGTGTGGGTCGGGCCATTAAAGACAGTGGTCTTGCGCGCGAAGACCTGTTTATTACCACCAAACTTTGGAATACTCATCACACCTATGAAGACGCTCAAGCTGCTTTGGAAGAGTCTCTTGAGAAACTAGGCTTGGACTATGTAGATCTTTATTTGATTCATTGGCCAAATCCAAAACCTCTTCGAGAAAATGATGCTTGGAAACAACGAAATGCTGAGGTTTGGCGGGCAATGGAAGATATGCTAGCTGCTGGCAAGGTTCGAGCTATTGGTATTAGCAATTTTCTGCCTCATCATTTGGAAGCCCTCCTTGAAACAGCTCGGGTCATTCCGTCTGTGAACCAAATTCGTCTAGCACCTGGGGTTTACCAAAGCGAAGCCATCGCAGCGAGTCGTAAGCATGGCATTTTACTAGAGGCTTGGGGACCTTTTGGCCAAGGAGAATTGTTCCAAAATGAACAAGTAAAAGAAATGGCTACTAAATATGGAAAGACGGTCGCTCAACTAGCCCTGGCTTGGAGTTTGCAAGAAGGTTTCCTTCCACTGCCAAAATCGGTTACACCTGAGCGGATTGCGAGTAATTTAAATTGCTTTGATTTTGAATTGACGGCAGATGATATGGAACTCCTTCGCCATCTTCCGGTTGAAGCAGGTGCACCAGATCCAGACACCAAAGATTTTTAAGAAAGAATATCTATTCATTAATGAAAACCGAGGACAGTTTCGTTCTCGGTTTTTAAAATCCTTTCAATGATTAAATAATTTTAAAACTCTAATAAAAACAGATGTTCTATAATACCTTCCCATACTAATTTACATTTTTCCGAACGAAAATAAATTAATAGTTAGTAACATTCGTGAATGTTACATTTGTGTTACAATTTGTTTTTTGAATGAATTTTCAGATAATTTTGCGTTATAATAGTTGCTATTAAAATAAAAGGGGAGTTTCTATGAATAGACAAGAACGTTTTTCATTAAGAAAATACAAATTTGGTGTAGCCTCAGTTTTATTAGGGGCTGTTTTGGTATTTGGATCTGCACAAGCGAGTGCTGAAGAACAAGCGGCCAGCCAAACGAGTGCTGGAACACAGCTTGTAGCCACTACTCAACAGGCACCTGCTGAAGAAGAGCATTCACAAGCAACAGAAGCAAGTACAGCAGTTGCTAGTGAGAAAGTAGAAGTTGCAAAAGAAGCAACAGTTGCTGCAAAGACAACGAATGCAACAGAAGCAGCTCTTGTTGAAAAAACAGAAGCTCCTAAAGAGGCAGCTACTGTTCCAGAAACAAAACCGGAAGTAGCGGAAAAACCTGTAGAAAAAGCAACAGCAGTGGCTACTGCGACAAGTTCAGAAACAACGAATCGCCATGAGGCAGCTGAAAAACCTCAAAGCATCGAAAGTGACGAAATTATTACTGTTCCCCAAACCTGGAAGCAAGGTTATAAAGGGGAAGGGATGGTTGTCGCCGTCATCGACTCTGGTTTGGATGTGAACCACGAGGTTCTTCGGATTACCGATCCTTCAAAAGCTAAGTTTAAAAACCAAGGAGAAATAGAAGCTGCTAAGAAAGCAGCAGGAATTGATTATGGTAAATGGTACAACGACAAGGTTGTCTATGCCTATGACTACTTTGATGGTACCGACAATATCAAAGAGGCCGAAAGAGATTCTCATGGGATGCACGTTACAGGGATTGCAACAGGGAATCCTGATAAAGCAGCAGGAAACGGAGAAAAGATCTATGGTGTAGCACCAGAAGCGCAAGTTATGTTTATGCGTGTCTTCTCAGATCGCCAAAAAACAACGGGATCTGCTCTTTATGTAAAAGCAATTGATGATGCTGTAGCTCTTGGTGCAGATACTATCAACATGAGTCTTGGTTCTACGACTGGTTCTACGGTCAATGCGGATTCAGATATTGTGGATGCCATTAAACGGGCGCGCGCTAAAGGCGTATCTGTCTTAATTTCTGCAGGAAATAGCAATAGCTTTGGAAATGGTTACTCAAGACCTTCTGCTGAAAATCCAGATTATGGTTTGGTCGGAAATCCTTCAACAGTAGAGGACTCCATCTCTGTTGCTTCTATCAATAATAATGTTATTACGACAGAAGTGTTTGAAGTCAAAGGCCTTGAAGGCAATGCGGAAGCGGATAACGGTAAGTTTGATTACAGTAAATCTGCTGCAGACGCTGATTTTGAAAAAGGCAAAGAGTACGAATATGTGTCAGTTGGTCTTGGAAAAGAAGATGATTTCAAAGATCTGGATCTTACCGGTAAATTAGCCTTAATCCAACGCGGGGAAATTCCATTCTCAGAAAAGATTGCGAATGCCTTCCATCATGGTGCAGCAGGAGCTTTGGTCTACAATAATGTGGAAGGATCGAACCTTGGAATGGCAATTGAAGGAGATGCGAAAAAGATCCCATCTGTCTTTATTTCAAAACGTTATGGGGAAGCTCTTAAGGCAGGTTCCTACAAAATTGTCTTTAACAATACTATGGCCAACCGTCCATCTCCAGAAGCAGACCAATTGTCTGATTTCTCAAGCTGGGGAGTGACAACCGATGGTCAGTTGAAACCAGATGTCACAGCACCTGGTGGGAATATCTTCTCTTCTTTAAATGACAATACCTACGGGGATATGAGTGGTACTAGTATGGCTTCACCTCACGTGGCAGGTGTCGCCGCCTTGGTCAAAGAATACCTTGTGAAGCATCACCCAGAATTAACTCCAGAACAAGTTTCTGCAACTGTCAAAGCCTTGATTATGTCTACGGCTAAACCACATGTTAACAAAGAAACCGGTGTCTATACGTCTCCACGCCAACAAGGAGCAGGGGTTGTCGACACAGCCGCAGCCGTTTCAACAGACTTGTATGTGACTGGTGAAAACAACTATCCAAGCGTCACTCTTGGAAATGTTGGAGATAGCTTTACCTTTGATGTCACAGTCCACAATATTTCAGATACCGATCGTACCTTGAAAATGTTGGTGAATACTGACACAGATGAAGTGAAGGATGGTAAATTTACCCTTCGTCCACGTAAATTAACAGAAACTGCTTGGCCTGAAGTAACCGTGAAAGCACATAGTTCTGAAACAGTTACAGTGAAAGTCGACACAAGCAAATTCACAGAAGAATTAAGCAAAGAAATGCCAAATGGTTATTTCCTTGAAGGATTTGTTCGTTTTGTCGATCCAGCAGATGATGGAGATGTAGTTAGCTTACCATTTATGGGATTCAAGGGAGAATTCCAAAACCTTCCAGCTGTTGAAAAACCAATCTATGATTTGGTTCGTGAAGGAAAAGATGGCTTCTACTATCATGTTCCAAAAAATTTGAATATCTCATCTAGTGCTAATGTTTCTGCGCTCGTCACCCTTCAAAATGACCTTCTCCTTACACAAGGGAAACGTGATGGTCGTCGGATTACAGTTCTTGGTATTGAAGAAAATGCAGAAGGAACTCACTCTCTTCAACTAGATGAGAATGGAAATGTTCGCATTGCCATTTCACCAAATGAAGATGGGAATAAAGACCTTGTTGAATACAAGACAGTCGCTCTTCGAAACATTGAAAACCTACATGCAACTGTCTATGCAGCAAGTGATACGGAACATAAAAATCCACTGTGGGAAGGAACTCCATCTGATCATCGTAAGAACTTCTTTGATGGCAATGAAAAGAACCCACGCAGCTACACACTAGATAACACTGCTTGGAATGGTACCGATGCAAATGGGAAAGCAGTAGCAGATGGTGTATATGATTATGTCATTCGTTACACCCCAATGGTTCCTGGAGCTGAGGAGCAATCAACAACCTTCAAGGTTCAAGTCGATACTCAAAAACCAGTGATCACATCAGGATATATCCGTTTCAAAGATGGGGCTCAACAGTTTGTAGCACGTAAAGCCAAAGATGTTGGCGATGGCGGTATCTTAACTGAAAAACTCGTCTATGTGACTCCATTTGATGATCAGGGGACAATGGTCCAAACCAGTGAAGATAAGAATGGTACACGTGCGCTTGAAAATTATCATGTGATCAAGGCCAATGCAGATGGTAGCTTCGATCTTCCTGAAAACATCGATAAGAAGAATATCTACTACTATGTAGAAGACTTTGCGGGGAACGTAGACTATGTTTCACTAGCAGATTTAGTTCGGGATCAAAATAGTGGTCGGGTTCAAATTGCAGTTCGTGACGTTAAAACGAACAAAGATTTGGATACTATGTATGTTTACCGAATCAAAGATAGCAATGGCCAATACGTATCAGTTGATAAGACAAAAGATATTAACTTCTTGAACTTTGGTCATTATACTGCAGAAATCTTTACGTATGATCGTACAGAAGTGAAATTTGTCAGCAGCTTGACGCAAGAGTTCGATTTGACAGAAGAGAATAGTTTCCAAACGATCACATTCCTTGCCAATACTTTAGAATATGCACCAGTTAGCATCAACTTTGATCAACCGGTTTCAAAAGCAGCTACGATCGTATTAAAAGGGGCAGATGGTGAAAACTTTGTCTTGCCTGCTGAAAAATATGGTAAAAATGGCTTTGGTAAATCTGTAGCAACTGGTCAATATACCTTGGTTGCAACTCTTCCTACAGGCTATGAACTAGCTGAGGAAGCACCAGTGATCTCAGTTGTCGCAGGGCGTAACAACAATTATCGTATTGGAGTAATCTCAAAAGTGAATCTCTTGGCTGCTTTGAACAACCAAGCAGATGTTACAAAGACAGCGCAATACTTCAATGCCAGTGCGGATAAGAAGGAAGCCTATGATCAAGCTTTGCAAGCTGCCCAAGCAGCCTTGACCAACAAGGTTAGTCAAGAGCAAGTCAACCAAGCTCTAGCTAGTCTTGAAGCTGCTAGCCAAGCTTTGGATGGGAAAGTTTCAAACGTTGCGGCCTTAAAAGAAGCGATGCAGGCTTACGATGCTACGACTAAAACTGGTCGTTATGCCAATGCCAAAGAAAAAGTACGTCGCGACTACGATCGTGCTTTCCAAACAGTAGCCTTGCTTGCAGTTGATCCAACTGTGAAACAAGAACAAATCAATCAAGCACTTGCTGAGCTTAGCCGTGCGGAAGGAAAATTAAACGGGAAAGCAACTGATTTTTCAAGCCTTGAAAAATACATCAAGGAAGAATTGAAGTTCCAAGAAAAGAATGCGAAATTCATCTATGCTGGAAATGAAGAAAAAGAAGCTTACCTAGCAGCCTTCAAGGATGCACAAACCATCCTTTCAAATCCAGGAGCAAGCCAACAAGATGTGAAAGATGCTTTGACAGCCTTGAAGAATGCCAAGAAAAAACTTCATGGTAAAAAACCAAAAGCTGCGAGACGTCCATAAGAAAAACAACCTTGTTTGTTAGCCTAAAATCCGTATGAAACGATTGTTTCATGCGGATTTTAATTTACAAGTCACTAAAAATCTGCTATAATACTAGTCAAGAAAGAAGGGCTTACGGCGTTTTTCTAGCGAGCTTGGGATAGTGAGAGCCAAGTAGAGCAAAGTAAGCAAGTGGCGCTTTCTCTCAGTAAAAAGCTGAGTAAAGTAAAATAAAATGAAGTAATAAATTAGGGTGGAACCGCGTTTTTGACGCCCCTAGGTCACAGACTTAGGAGCGAAGACACGGTTCTTTTTGTATCTTGAGTCACAAGAAATTTTATGAATAAGGAGTAAAACATGTCTAAAAAACTAACCTTTCACTGCGTTAGTGGCAGAGACCTCCTTACAGTCGGACTGCCCCACGCTCAGCACTAGGGTGCCTGAGCTAGACGCAGTACTAACTCGTCTAGCCTCGTATAATCGACGAGGCAGACTCGTGTCGCAAGAAATTACTTAAATCAAGGAGTATTTAATGTCTAAGAAATTAACATTTCAAGAAATTATTTTGACTTTGCAACAATACTGGAATGACCAGGGTTGTATGCTGATGCAGGCTTATGATAATGAAAAAGGTGCGGGAACCATGAGTCCTTACACCTTCCTTCGTGCCATTGGTCCTGAGCCATGGAATGCGGCTTATGTAGAGCCATCACGTCGTCCAGCGGACGGTCGTTACGGAGAAAACCCAAACCGTCTTTACCAACACCACCAATTCCAAGTGGTCATGAAACCATCCCCATCAAACATCCAAGAGCTCTACCTTGAGTCTTTGGAAAAGTTGGGTATCAATCCTTTGGAACACGATATTCGTTTCGTTGAAGATAACTGGGAAAACCCATCAACTGGTTCAGCTGGTCTAGGTTGGGAAGTTTGGTTGGACGGTATGGAAATCACTCAGTTCACCTACTTCCAACAAGTTGGTGGATTGGCAACTGGTCCGGTAACTTCTGAGGTCACTTACGGATTAGAACGTTTGGCTTCTTACATCCAAGAAGTTGATTCTGTTTACGATATTGAGTGGGCTCCAGGCGTTAAATACGGAGAAATCTTCCTTCAACCAGAATATGAACACTCAAAATACAGCTTTGAAGTTTCTGACCAAGATATGCTTCTTGAAAACTTCGAAAAATTTGAAAAAGAAGCAGGGCGTGCTTTGGAATTAGGCCTTGTTCACCCAGCCTATGACTACGTTTTGAAATGTTCACACACCTTCAACTTGCTTGACGCGCGTGGAGCAGTATCCGTTACAGAACGTGCCGGCTACATTGCCCGCATCCGTAACTTGGCCCGTGTCGTAGCCAAAACCTTCGTCGCAGAACGCAAGAAACTTGGTTACCCACTTCTTGACGAAGCAACACGCGCCAAACTCCTAGCAGAAGAGGAAGAATAAAGAGAGCGTATTAGATGGGATTGGCTGATAGAGCAATCCTACAGAACCAGTTGCCGCAGTGATAAAGGTATCGTTAGAGAAACTAACGATACCAGGCAAAATTGGAGACCTTAGGCTCCAATTTTAGCAATGAAACGACGAAGTCGGTTGCTGCGTGCCAATCACATAAGGCAAACTGGAAAAAAAGATATTTTTCGGAGAAAAAACATGACAAAAAACTTATTAGTAGAACTTGGACTTGAAGAGTTGCCAGCCTACGTTGTCACACCAAGTGAAAAACAACTGGGTGAGAAAATGGCAGCCTTCTTGGATGACAACCGTCTTTCATACGAAAGCATTCAAACCTTCTCAACACCACGTCGTTTGGCAGTCCGTGTGATTGGTTTAGCTGACCAACAATCGGATTTGACTGAAGATTTTAAAGGACCTTCTAAGAAAATCGCCTTGGATGCAGATGGAAACTTCTCAAAAGCGGCTCAAGGATTCGTCCGTGGAAAAGGCTTGACGGTTGACGATATCGAATTTCGTGAAGTCAAAGGTGAAGAGTACGTTTATGTTACGAAGCACGAAGCTGGAAAACCAGCTAAAGAAGTCTTGGCTGGCGTTCCAGAAGTGCTTGCTTCATTGACCTTCCCTGTCAGCATGCACTGGGCTAACAACACATTTGAATACATTCGCCCAGTTCACACCTTGACAGTTCTTTTGGGCGACGAAGCGCTCGACCTTGATTTCTTGGATATCCACTCAGGTCGTGTGAGCCGTGGACACCGTTTCCTTGGACATGAAGTGGAAATTACTAATGCGGATTCTTATGAAGAAGACCTTCGTACCGTTTACGTGATTGCGGATAGCAAAGAACGTGAAAATATGATTCGTGAGCAAATCAAAGCCATCGAAGCAGAACAAGGTGTTCAAGTCCAAATCGAAGAAGGACTTTTGAATGAAGTCTTGAACTTGGTCGAATACCCAACTGCCTTTATGGGAAGTTTTGACACTAAATATTTGGATGTTCCAGAAGAAGTTTTGGTGACCTCAATGGAAACGCACCAACGTTACTTTGTTGTACGTGACCTTGATGGTAAGCTGAAACCAAACTTCATCTCAGTTCGTAATGGGAACGCTGAGCACTTGGAAAATGTTATCCGAGGAAATGAAAAAGTCTTGGTGGCACGTCTTGAAGATGGTGAATTCTTCTGGCGTGAAGACCAAAAACTTAAGATTGAAGATCTCGTTGCTAAATTGGCGAACGTGACCTTCCATGAAAAAATTGGTTCTCTTTCAGAACACATGGCTCGTGCCGGTGTCATTGCAGCATCATTAGCTGAACAAGCTGGTTTGACTGCTGAAGAAAGGGCAGCCGTAGCTCGTGCAGCTGAAATCTACAAATTTGACCTCTTGATGGGTATGGTCGGAGAGTTCGATGAATTGCAAGGAATCATGGGTGAAAAATACGCCCTCCTTGCTGGTGAGGATCCTGCAGTAGCGACAGCTATCCGTGAGCACTACCTTCCTGATTCAGCAGATGGAGCCCTTCCAGAGACTAAGGTTGGTGCTATCCTTGCGCTTGCAGATAAATTAGATACCCTCCTTTCTTTCTTCTCTGTTGGTTTGATTCCGTCTGGTTCCAACGACCCGTATGCACTTCGTCGTGCAACACAAGGAATTGTTCGTATCTTGGATGCCTTTGGATGGAATATTCCTATGGATGAGTTGATTGACAGCCTTTACGCTCTTTCATTTGATAGTCTTTCTTATGACAATCAAGCAGAAGTGCTCAACTTCATCAAGGCGCGTGTAGACAAGATGATGGGACGCACATCTAAAGACATCAAGGAAGCTGTACTTGCTGGTTCAAACTTCGTGGTTGCGGATATGCTGGAAGCAGCAGATGCTCTCTCAGAAGCTGCTAAGACTGATGGCTACAAGGCAGCTGTTGAATCACTCTCACGTGCCTTTAACTTGGCAGAAAAAGCAGATACTTCAGTAGCAGTCGATGCTAGTCTCTTTGAAAATGATCAAGAAAAGGCCCTTGCTAAGGCGATTGAAGAATTAGAACTGACTGGTTCAGCTAGTGATAAATTGGCACAGCTCTTTGCTCTAAGTCCAGTCATCGATGCCTTCTTTGACAATACCATGGTTATGGCAGAAGATGAGGCTGTAAAAAACAACCGTTTGGCCCTTCTTGCAGGTCTAGTGTCTAAAGCCAATGCTGTTGCAGCCTTTAACCAATTGAACACAAAATAAGTACCTGATGGCAGGTAGAAAGTAGGTCTTATTATGACACCTGAAAAAATTGCTCGGATCAATGAGCTTGCTAAAAAGAAAAAAACAGAAGGTTTGACGCCAGAAGAAGCAGTGGAACAAGCAAAACTTCGTGAAGAATACATTGAGGGTTATCGTCGTTCCGTTCGTCACCACATCGAAGGAATCAAAATTGTGGATGAAGAAGGAAATGATGTGACACCTGAGAAACTACGCCAAGTGCAACGGGAAAAAGGTTTGCATGGCCGTAGTCTCGATGACCCCAATTCATAATCAAAAGAGTGCTGGAAGAAACTCCAGCACTCTTTTGTATCTTCAAAATTCAGAACATTCTGGACTAGATTGACCAATTTTTTAAAACGTGGTATAGTAGATTGAGTGAAAATTGGAAGTATACTTTTCTGAAAAAGTACAGAAAAAAGAATTGGAGTAATCATATGTCAAAAAAACATCATCCTAGTCAAGAAACTGAAAATGGGATGGTTCGTGGTCTGCAAAATCGCCATGTTCAGTTGATTGCTATTGCAGGAACCATCGGAACAGGGCTCTTTCTTGGAGCTGGTCGTTCCCTTTCTTTGACAGGTCCGTCTATTATTTTAGTCTATATGCTGACTGGAGCTTTCATGTACTTGATGATGCGGGCAATCGGAGAAATGCTCTATATGGACCCTGATCAACACACCTTTATCAACTTTATTACCAAGTACTTAGGAAAGGGTTGGGGCTATTTTTCAGGATGGTCCTATTGGGTTTCCTTGGTATTTCTTGGGATGGCAGAAATTACAGCCGTTTCCAACTATGTTCAGCTCTGGTTCCCTAATTGGCCAGCCTGGCAGATTCAAATTATCTTTTTAGCGCTTTTAAGTTGTGTAAACTTGATCGCTGTGAAAGTTTTTGGAGAGGTTGAATTCTGGTTTGGAATGATCAAGATCGTCACGATTTTAGCCCTGATCGCTACAGGGATCTTTATGGTGACGACGAATTTTGAAACACCAGCTGGACATGCTAGCTTAAGCAATATTACCAATGGTTTTCAAATGTTTCCAAATGGTTGGGTCAAGTTTGTGATGGCCTTTCAAATGGTCTTCTTTGCTTATCAAGCGATTGAGTTTGTTGGAATTACCACATCAGAGACAGCCAATCCCCGTCAGGTCTTACCGAAAGCCATTAAAGAAATTCCGATTCGGATTGTAATCTTTTATGTAGGGGCTTTGTTGGCGATCATGGCTATTTTCCCTTGGCAACAGCTTCCCGTCAATAAATCACCGTTTGTAACGGTCTTTCAGATGGTAGGAATCAAGTGGGCAGCAGGATTGATTAATTTTGTTGTACTGACAGCTGCTGCATCTTCCTTGAATTCCACCCTCTATTCAACAGGGCGTCACTTGTACCAGATTGCAAAAGAAACGCCAAACAGTAAAGTGATGAATCGTTTGAAACTGAATAGCTTATCTCGTATGGGGATTCCAAGTCGCGCGATTATTTTTTCTGCGATTGTAGTTGCTGTTTCAGCCTTTATCAATGTCTTGCCAGGTGTATCAGATGCCTTTGCCTTGATTACGGCATCTTCTTCTGGTGTCTACATTGCTATTTATATTTTGACCATGTTATCCCATCTTAAGTACCGTAAATCAAAAGAATTTATGCCAGATGGTTTTGTCATGCCGGCCTATAAAGTGTTGAATCCATTGACCATTGTTTTCTTCCTCTTTGTATTCGTTTGTCTCTTCTTGCAAGAATCAACATACATTGGAGCGGTTGGAGCAACCATCTGGATCATTCTTTTTGGGATATACAGCAATTGGAAACATAATAAATAAATAGAAAAACTCACTCTTAGGTGAGTTTTTACTATTTCAGAGCTCGGTTA
Organism: Streptococcus parasanguinis; assembly: GCF_000963275.1. GTDB lineage: Bacteria > Bacillota > Bacilli > Lactobacillales > Streptococcaceae > Streptococcus > Streptococcus parasanguinis_B. Next base: position 49,166 of record NZ_JYOW01000002.1, read on the forward strand.
CTTCTTTTAAGGAATTACTTGGAGGGAACAAAAGAAAAACAGAGATGGAAGAAATTATTTTTCTTCCATCTCTGTTTTTTGTCCTTGAATGGCTTTTTTGAGCCACCAAAGTGAGCCGACTAGGATCAGGGCAGCAAGCCAAAAAATCCAAGCCTCAATAGTGGTTAGAAAAAAGTAGAGAGCAATAGCATCGACCAATAAAAGTGGGATGAGAATCTGTTTTCTTATTTTCATAAGAATATTGTATCATAAATCCTAGAGGAAACAAGTGAAATCAAGCCTTTCTAGGTATTTTGTAGGATCCGAAAAGGTCAGATAGGATTAGTTAGTGAATTTTCTTTCAGGAGTGCATCTTGGTCCCATTTGTGGTAAAATAGTAAAGATATGAGTAAAGAATTTCATCATGTAACGGTTTTGCTTCATGAAACGATCGATATGCTGGATGTTAAGCCAGATGGGATCTATGTAGACGCCACATTGGGTGGAGCAGGCCACAGCGAATATTTGTTAACAAAATTAAATGAATCAGGCCATCTCTATGCCTTTGACCAAGATCAGCATGCGATTGAGAATGCTAAGATTCGTTTAGCTCCATTCATCGAGAAAGGCATGGTGACCTTCATTAAGGATAACTTTCGTCATTTAAAGGAACGTCTTAACGAATTGGGTGTGACTGAAATTGACGGAATCTGTTATGACTTAGGTGTCTCTAGTCCTCAGTTAGATGAACGAGAACGTGGATTTTCTTACAAGAAAGATGCGCCGTTGGACATGCGGATGAATCAAGAGGCTTCCTTAACAGCCTATGAGGTGGTTAATAGCTACGATTACCATGATCTAGTTCGCATTTTTTTCAAATATGGAGAGGACAAATTTTCCAAGCAAATTGCGCGGAAAATTGAGCAAGCGCGAGCAATTAAACCGATTGAAACGACGACTGAATTAGCAGAGATTATTAAATCTGCTAAACCAGTTAAGGAGCTCAAGAAAAAGGGACATCCTGCTAAACAGATCTTCCAAGCCATTCGTATCGAAGTCAATGATGAACTGGGAGCGGCGGATGAATCGATTCAGCAAGCCATGGATTTGTTGGCCCTCGATGGTCGTATTTCTGTGATTACCTTTCATTCGTTAGAGGATCGATTGACCAAACAATTGTTTAAAGAAGCTTCGACGGTTGAGGTTCCAAAGGGGCTTCCCTTTATTCCAGATGATTTGAAACCAAAGATGGAGTTAGTCAACCGGAAACCTATTTTGCCAAGTGAAGAAGAGCTTGAGGAAAATAATCGATCTCATTCAGCAAAATTACGGGTTGCTCGAAAAATACACAAGTAAGAGGAATTGATATGGCAGCAAGAGATGAGAGAACAAGAACACAGGTATTGCAAGACCACTTTCGCCGTTTCTCTAGAGTAGAAAAGGCTTTTTATGGGTCGATTGTCTTAACAGCTGTGATTTTAGCCATAAGTATCGTCTTTATGCAGACACGAATTTTACAAGTACAGAGTGAGTTGACTGATTTGAATACGGAACTAGAAGCCAAAAAGACGGAATTGGCAGATGTTCGTCAAGAGGTCAATGAATTAACACGTTATGACCGCTTATCACAGTTGGCTAGCTCCCAAGGAATGAAGCTGCAAAAAGAAAATCGAAAAACAGTGAGTGCAAGTAGTGATGAATAAATTTAAAAAATTTTTAATCAGGTATTCGATAAAGAAACGTCGCTTGCCGGATCAGAATCGAAAACAAGTTGGGAAAAATCTCAGTGTACTGGCGATTTTCCTCTTTTTTCTCTTTCTGATTAATTTTGCAATGATTATTGGGACTGACAAAAAATTCGGTGTGACCTTATCGGATCAAGCAAAAAAAGTCCATGAGCAGACGGTTATTGTTCCTGCAAAACGTGGAACGATCTATGACCGAAATGGAGCAGTAATTGCTGAAGATGCTACGACCTATAACGTTTATGCCGTTATTGATAAAAAGTACAAATCAGCAACTGGAAAAATCCTCTATGTAGAAGAGAGCCAATTTAAAAAAGTAGCAGAAATCTTTAAGCAGTACTTAGGGATGGATGAAGATTACGTCATTCAACAGTTGTCGCAAAAGAAATTGAAACAGGTTTCTTTTGGATCGAACGGAAACGGCATTACTTATAGTAATATGACGGCTATCCGTGAGGCCATGGAAGCGGCGAAGATTGAAGGGGTTGCCTTTACAACTAGTCCAAATCGAAGCTATAAAAATGGAGTTTTTGCCTCTCAATTTATAGGGCAGGCCTCTCTTCAAGAAGATAAAGAGGGGAATAAAACCTTGAAGGGGCAATCAGGAATGGAGAAATCCCTCGATCGTATTCTCGCTGGTCAAAATGGAGTCATCACCTATGACAAAGACCGAAACGGGAATATCGTTCCTGGTTCAGATAAGGTTTCTGTCAAAACAGAAGATGGAAAAGATGTTTATACGACCATCTCAGCAGAATTGCAGACCTACCTTGAGACACGTATGGATGTTTTCCAAGAAAAAGTAAAAGGAAAGTATGTTAGTGCGACTCTTGTGAGTGCAAAAACAGGAGAAATCCTTGCGACAACGCAACGTCCTTCCTATAATGCGGATACCAAACAAGGGCTGGATCTGAAAAACTTGAAAACCTGGAATACCATCCTTTATCAAGATCAATATGAACCGGGTTCAACGATGAAGGTCATGTTATTAGCTTCGGCGATTGATCATGGAACCTTCCCAGCTTATAATGAGGGATACTACAATAACGAACTACAAGTAAAAGATGCGACCATCCGTGACTGGGATGTCAATATGGGCTTGTCAGAAGGTCGCTATATGAATATTGCCCAAGCTTTTGCCTATTCAAGTAACATTGGGATGACCAAGCTTGAACAGAAGATGGGCAATAATGTCTGGATGAATTACCTCACACTCTTTAAGTTCGGACTTTCTACACGTTTTGGAATGGGAGACGAAAGTTTTGGAGGTCTACCAAGTGATAACTATGTCACTCAAGCCATGTCTTCTTTCGGTCAAGGGATTTCGGTGACCCAAACGCAGATGTTACGTGCATTTTCTGCCATTGCAAATGATGGGGAAATGTTGGAGCCGAAGTTTATTAGTGCTATCTACGATAAAAAATCAGACACAGCCCGCAAATCAAAAAAAGAAGTTGTTGGAAAACCAGTTTCAGGATCAGCTGCGCAACAGACACGGAACTATATGATCACTGTTGGAACAGATCCAGAGTATGGGACTTTGTACAGTGATGGACCTATCATTCAGGTACCCGGTCAAAACGTTGCAGTGAAATCAGGGACTGCCCAAATTGCGACAGATCAAGGATACTTACAAGGAGAAAATGATTATATCAACTCGGTTGTAGCCATGACACCTGCAGAAGATCCTGAATTCATCATGTATGTGACGGTCCAACAACCAGAAGTGAAATTCTCAGCGACCAGCTGGGAAGAGCTGGTCAATCCTATTTTGGAAGATGCAGTTGCTTTAAAAGACGAATTGCATTTGACATCAGAGGCACCAACGTTGGATGGTGTGACCAAAGAAACGACCTACAAAATCCCTTCAGTAGAAACTCTCTCTAAGGAGTTGAATCTGAAACAAAATTTGAGCCCAGGTGCTTATTCAGAGGAATTGCGTCGCAATTTGGTGCAACCAATTGTCCTAGGAACCGGGAAAAATATCCGCAAAATGTCTGTGGATATAGGCTCTAAAGTCAAAGCCAATCAGCAAGTATTGTTATTGACAGAAGACTTTGATGCGGTTCCAGATATGTATGGTTGGACAAAGAAAAATGCGGACATCTTTGGAGAATGGACTGGAATTGAGATTACCTATAAAGGTAGTGGAAAGAAAGTAACCAAACAAAGTGTCAAAATGAACACCTCACTCAATAAAACTAAAAAGATTACGTTAACATTAGGAGACTAAGATGTATATTGCTACGATCCTTGTATCGTTTCTATTAACAGTGGCTGCTATTCCAGCCTTTATTCGATTTTACCATCGTGCTCATATTTCCGGGCAACAAATGCACGAAGATGTGAAACAACACAAAGCGAAAGCTGGCACTCCGACAATGGGTGGAGTTGTATTTCTCATTACAGCCGTTCTAGTTAGTTTTGTCGTTACCGTATTGACTGGAAATTTCACGCGCCCTGTTCAACTTATTCTATTTATCTTGATTCTATATGGAATTGTTGGATTTTTGGATGACTTTTTAAAAGTCTTTCGTAAGATTAATGAAGGTCTCAACCCAAAACAAAAATTAGCCCTTCAACTTGTTGGTGGAATCATCTTCTATATTTTTTCTGAACGCCACGGTGCAGGAAGCCTTTTGAATGTCTTTGGTTACGATCTTTACTTGGGTCATTTCTACATTCTCTTTGCTTTGTTTTGGTTGGTTGGATTTTCAAACGCGGTCAATTTGACAGATGGGATTGATGGATTAGCCAGCATCTCCGTTGCTATTAGCCTGAGTGCCTATTCCTTTATTGCCTATATGCAAGGAAAATGGGACATTCTCTTTGTGACTTTGAGTATGATTGGGGCCTTGCTTGGATTCTTTGTCTTCAACCACAAGCCGGCTAAAATCTTTATGGGCGATGTCGGTAGTCTAGCTCTTGGAGGGATGCTTGCAGCCTTGTCAATGGCTTTGCATGTCGAGTGGACGCTGCTCTTGATTGGTCTGGTCTATGTCATTGAAACAGGTTCAGTGATGCTACAAGTGACCTATTTCAAATGGACCAAGAAACGTTACGGGGAAGGACGTCGGATTTTCCGAATGACTCCTTTCCACCATCATTTAGAACTGGGTGGCCTTTCTGGCAATGGGCAAAACTGGTCAGAATGGAAAGTGGATGCCTTTATGTGGAGCATTGCCTTGGTGACAAGTGTCGTGACTCTAGTCCTTCTCTACCTATAAAACGACGGTGGGCTTGCCCATCGTTTTTTTGCTGACTCAGAGAGACTTCGCTGGTTAGGAAAAATGACCCATAAGAGAGGCAAGAAGACAGCTTTTCTGATATAATAATAGAGATCATGAAAGGAACTGAGAAAATGAAATTTACAGAGTTTAATTTTAAGCCCTATATTCAAGAGGCACTGAAAGAAATCAATTTTAGAGAAGCAACCGAAGTACAGGAAAAACTAATTCCGATTGTCCTAGCTGGAAATGATTTGGTAGGAGAGTCAAAGACAGGTTCTGGGAAAACCCATACTTTCCTCTTGCCGATTTTTCAAACCTTAAATGAAGACAGCCAACAAGTAGAAGCGGTCATCACGGCTCCTAGTCGGGAGTTGGCGACGCAAATTTACCAAGCTGCTCGTCAAATCGCTAGTCATTCTGAAAAAGAGATTCGGATTGTAAATTATGTTGGAGGAACGGATAAAAGCCGTCAGATTGAAAAACTGCAGGTCAAACAACCACATATCGTGATTGGAACTCCAGGCCGGATTTATGATCTGGTTGCATCGGGTGATCTGGCTATTCATAAGGCCCATACTTTTGTGGTGGATGAGGCAGATATGACACTGGACATGGGATTCTTGTCTACTGTGGATAAGATTGCTTCAAGTCTTCCGCAACAACTGCAATTTTTAGTTTTTTCAGCCACCATTCCGCAAAAATTGCAGCCTTTCTTGAAAAAATATCTCTCAAACCCAGTCATGGAGCAAATTAAGACTAAGACGGTGATTTCAGATACCATCGATAATTGGCTGGTTTCCACCAAGGGTCGGGATAAAAATGAGCAAATTTACCAATTGACCAAGACCTTGCAACCTTATTTGGCCATGATTTTCGTTAATACCAAAACGAGAGCAGATGATCTCCATGCCTATTTGGTGGCTCAGGGATTGAAAGTGGCAAAGATTCACGGAGATATCCCACCACGTGAACGGAAACGGATCATGAATCAGGTTAAAAATCTTGATTTTGAGTATATTGTGGCCACAGATTTAGCGGCTCGTGGAATTGATATCGAAGGGGTGAGTCATGTCATCAACGATGCTATTCCACAAGATCTTTCTTTCTTTGTCCACCGTGTCGGTCGGACAGGGCGCAATGGTCTACCAGGTGTCGCTATTACTCTTTATCAACCGAGTGATGATTCAGATATCCGTGAACTAGAAAAAATGGGAATTCGTTTCGTACCGAAAGTGTTGAAAAATGGGGTTATTGAAGATACTTATGATCGGGATAGACGGGCCAATCGTGAGAAAAAGCAAGAGAAACTCGATATCGAAATGATTGGTCTGGTGAAGAAGAAAAAGAAAAAAATCAAACCAGGCTACAAGAAAAAAATCAAATGGGCAGTTGATGAAAAGAGGAGAAAAGCTAAGCGAGCTGAAAACCGTGCGCGTGGTCGGGCGGAACGAAAGGACAAACGTCAAACTTTCTAACCCCTTCTTTCACATGTTCAGAAGAAAACATAGATTTTCTTTATGAACTCCATAAAGAAAATCTATTAGGAACTTGTCTAAAATTATGATAGACTAAATTTGAGTAGTCTATCATTTTTCTATTTCTGTAGCAATTTTTGGAATTCCGATAGTGAATGTGATAGAATGTTTATGTTTGAGAAAGGAAGTAACAAAAATGTTTACAACTAATCTTTTAGCTGCCAACTGGTATGCTGACTTTTTAAAACACGTTCCAGATAGCAAGCTGTTTAGTTTGAGAGCCGTATTGGATGCATTTCCGGCAGTCATTGGGAAATTGCCTGTGACGATTTTATTAGCCCTAGGAGGCGCATTTTTTGGGATTATTTTTGCCATGATTTTTGCTCTGGTCAAAATTAATCGTGTACGAATTCTTTACCCGATTCAAGCTGTTTTTGTCAGTTTTTTGCGGGGGACTCCTTTGTTGGTTCAGTTGATGTTGACCTATTATGGGATTCCTCTTATTTTAAAAGCGATCAATCAGTCTTATGGAACAGCTTTTAATATTAATGCCATTCCAGCTGAGTTATTTGCAATTGTGGCTCTTGCCTTTAATGAGGCGGCTTATGCGAGTGAGACCATCCGGGCAGCCATTTTATCAGTGGATCCTGGTGAAATTGAGGCAGCGCGTAGTCTTGGAATGACCAACCGTCAAGTTTATCGCCGGATTATTATTCCCAATGCAGCAGTCGTTGCAACTCCTACTTTAATCAACTCTCTCATTGGCTTGACCAAGGGGACCTCGCTAGCCTTTAGTGCCAGTGTAGTTGAAATTTTTGCCCAAGCACGGATTATTGGGGGGAGCGATTTGAAGTACTTTGAACGCTTTATCACGGTATCGATTGTTTACTGGATTGTGAACATTCTCATTGAAATACTAGGCCGTCACATTGAACGTCGACTGGATATTGAGACTCCCGTAGCAATTGATTTACCAGATCAGGAGGTCCGGATCTAATGATTTATATTTCAGAATTATCAAAGACATTTTCAGGTCAAAAGGTTTTAAATAATCTAAGTTTGGAAATTCAAAAAGGGGAAGTCGTGGCCTTAATCGGGTCTTCGGGAGCTGGTAAATCAACCTTCTTACGCAGTTTAAACTATTTGGAAGCTCCAGACAGTGGTAGAATTAAGATTGATGATTTCGAGGTTGATTTTGAGCACATTACCCAAGATCAAATCTTGACCTTAAGAAGAAAATTGGCCATGGTGTTCCAACAGTTTAATTTGTTTGGTAGAAAAACAGCTCTTGAAAATGTGAAAGAAGGGCTCATTGTTGTGAAGGGCTTATCCGACCAAGAAGCAACGAAAATTGCTCGAGAAGAACTAGCAAAAGTCGGTTTATCGGATCGTGAAAATCACTATCCTCGTCACCTCTCAGGTGGACAAAAACAACGGGTGGCTTTGGCCCGTGCCTTGGCCATGAAACCAGAGGTTCTTTTGCTGGATGAACCGACTTCAGCCTTGGATCCAGAATTGGTTGGAGAAGTTGAAAAATCCATTGCCAATGCAGCAAAATCAGGACAAACCATGGTACTGGTCAGCCATGATATGTCTTTTGTAGCGCAAGTAGCAGATAAGGTCTTATTTTTGGATAAAGGACGGATTATTGAATCTGGAACACCAGAGGAAATCATGCAACATCCAAAAGAAGAACGGACAAAAGAATTCTTTGCTAGTTACAAACGGACCTATGTTTGATATAATAGAGGAGAGGTAAGACTCAGCTGGCGATGCTAGCTGGGTTTGTTTTCTGAAAATGTAAAAATATTTGGAGACGTGATGTTAAATAAATTATTGTCCTTATATTTACAAAGTTTAGTGACGACAACGATTTTAGTTGGGATCGCTTCTTGTATTTGGATTGGCTACCGTGCCCTTAAGAAGAAAGATAAAACAGCCAAGCAACGACAAGCCCATTTGTATGATATCCTCTTAATTGATATCATGACGATTCCTATTTTAACCTTTGCGGTCATAGGGATTTTGTTTATCTTTCAAGCACGATAATTGCAAAAAGACTGTGTTAGAATTATAATGGTTACAACAAAACAGAAAGAGGTTGAGTATGTTTGATACAGTGATTATTGGAGCAGGTCCTGCAGGGATGACTGCTGCCCTTTATGCAGCACGAAGCAATTTAAAAGTCGCATTGATTGAGAGAGGAATTCCAGGCGGTCAAATGAACAATACGTCTGACATTGAAAACTATCCTGGCTATGCGAATATTAGCGGCCCAGATTTGGCTGAAAAAATGTTCGAGCCTTTAGAAAATCTTGGTGTAGAACATTTGTTTGGTCAGGTAGAGCGCATCGAAGACCACGGAGCAACCAAAAAGATTGTCACAGATGATGGGGAATTTGAAGCTAAAACCGTGGTGATTGCAACAGGGTCTAACCACCGTTCATTGAATGTCCCTGGTGAAGAAGAGCTGAATAGTAGAGGGGTTTCCTACTGTGCTGTTTGTGATGGAGCTTTCTTTAGAGATGAGGATCTCTTGGTCGTTGGTGGTGGCGATTCTGCGGTAGAAGAAGCTGTCTTTTTGACTCAGTTTGCAAAAACAGTGACCATTGCCCATCGTCGTGATCAATTGCGTGCCCAAAAAGTTCTTCAAGATCGTGCCTTTGCCAATAATAAAATTCACTTTGCTTGGAATACGGTTGTTGAAGAAATTAAGGGTGAACAAAAAGTAACGTCTGTCCTTTTAAAAGATGTGAAGACAGGAGAGGTTAGAGAGCAAGCCTTCGGTGGTGTCTTTATCTATGTTGGTTTAGATCCTGTCAGTGATTTTGCGACAGAACTTGGTATTTTAGATGAAAATGGCTGGGTGATCACGGATGATCATATGAGAACCACAGTCCCTGGTATTTTTGCAGTTGGCGATGTTCGTCAAAAAGATTTGCGTCAAGTGACGACAGCCGTCGGAGACGGTGCGATTGCTGGCCAAGAAGTTTATAAATATATCACAGAAAACTTTTAATCAAAAAAAAATCTGAGCTTCCTGTCTCAGATTTTTTTCATGCTTTCCTTTCAGTATTCAATAGGGCTGAAATGTGCTATAATGGTACTAATTTTATGGTAGGAATTCATAGAACAAATCAATAAAAAAGAGGTATACATATGTATCCAGATGACAGTTTAACGTTGCATACTGATTTATACCAAATCAACATGATGCAAGTCTATTTTGATCAAGGTATTCACAATAAACATGCCGTATTTGAAGTGTATTTTCGTCAACAGCCTTTTAAAAACGGCTACGCAGTATTTGCTGGCTTAGAGAGAATTGTGAAATACTTGGAAAACTTGAGTTTTTCTGAGAGCGATATTGCCTATTTAGAGTCACTTGGTTATCATGGGGACTTCTTGGAATATCTCCGTGATCTCAAGTTGGAATTGACGGTACGCTCGGCTCAAGAAGGAGACTTAGTCTTTGCGAATGAACCAATTGTTCAGGTAGAGGGCCCTCTAGCTCAGTGTCAATTGGTGGAAACAGCCCTTTTGAATATCGTCAACTTTCAGACCTTGATAGCCACAAAAGCTGCTCGTATTCGTTCAGTCATTGAAGATGAGCCTTTGATGGAATTTGGAACACGTCGTGCGCAAGAAATGGATGCTGCCATTTGGGGAACTCGTGCAGCAGTCATCGGAGGTGCCAATGGAACTAGTAATGTTCGTGCAGGAAAACTCTTTGGAATCCCAGTTTTAGGAACTCATGCCCATTCTCTTGTACAGGTTTATGGGAATGACTACCAGGCCTTTAGGGCTTATGCGGAAACCCATAAAGATTGTGTCTTCCTCGTCGATACTTATGATACCCTGCGTATTGGGGTCCCTGCTGCTATTCAGGTAGCGCGTGAAATGGGAGATAAAATCAATTTCCTAGGCGTCCGGATTGACTCAGGAGATATTGCTTATATTTCTAAAAAGGTTCGCCAGCAATTAGATGAGGCTGGGTTTACAAATGCTAAAATCTACGCTTCTAATGACTTGGATGAAAATACCATCCTCAACTTAAAAATGCAAAAAGCAAAAATTGATGTTTGGGGTGTAGGAACCAAGTTAATTACAGCTTACGATCAACCAGCGCTTGGAGCGGTATACAAAATTGTCTCTGTTGAAAACGAAGCAGGAGAGATGATCAATACCATCAAGCTTTCCAATAATGCAGAGAAAGTTTCTACTCCTGGTAAAAAGCAAGTCTGGCGGATTACCAGCCGTGAAAAAGGTAAGTCAGAAGGGGACTACATCACTTATGATGGAGTAGATGTTTCACAACTGACTGAACTTAAAATGTTCCATCCGACTTATACCTACATTAATAAAACGGTCCGAAATTTTGAGGCCATTCCTCTTTTAGTGGATATTTTTAAAGAGGGTCAATTGGTTTATCAACTGCCAACATTATCAGAAATTCAAGAATATGCTCGTAAAAATTACGATCAATTATGGGATGAATACAAGCGCGTCCTCAATCCACAGCATTACCCAGTTGACTTGGCCAAAGATATTTGGCAGGATAAGATGGATCTGATCGAGGAAATGCGTAACAAGGCCAATGGAGAAGGAGAAGCAAAATGAGTTTGCAAGAAGAGATTATCCAACAATTGGGTGTCAAGCCAAGCATTGATCCTCAGGAAGAGATTCGCCGCTCGGTTGATTTCTTAAAAAGATATCTAAAAAAACATCCCTTCTTGAAAACATTTGTATTAGGGATCTCAGGAGGACAAGATTCGACTCTTGCTGGGCGATTAGCTCAATTAGCCATGGAAGAAATGCGCTCAGAGACAGGAGATGCCTCCTATCAATTTATTGCTGTTCGCCTTCCTTATGGGGTACAGACAGATGAAGAAGATGCTCAAAAAGCTTTGACCTTTATCCAGCCAGATGTCAGCCTAGTCGTTAACATCAAGGAATCAGTTGATGCCATGGAACGCGCTGTCGAAGCAACAGGAACGGATATCTCCGACTTCAACAAGGGCAATATCAAGGCTCGCAGTCGCATGATTGCTCAGTATGCTTTAGCAGGTGCGCGGAGTGGAGCCGTTATTGGGACGGACCATGCAGCGGAAAATATTACAGGTTTCTTCACAAAATTTGGAGATGGTGGTGCAGATATTTTACCCCTTTTCCGTTTGAACAAGCGCCAAGGAAAACAATTGCTTAAAGCCTTGGGAGCTGATCCTGCTCTCTATGAGAAAATCCCAACTGCAGATTTGGAAGAAGAAAAACCAGGAATAGCAGACGAAGTAGCGCTGGGTGTCACCTATAATGAAATCGATGATTACCTAGAAGGCAAACAAGTGAGCCCAGAAGCTCAAGCCACTATTGAAAAATGGTGGTACAAAGGCCAACACAAACGCCACCTGCCAATCACAGTATTTGATCATTTCTGGGAGTAAAAAGGTCCACTGGACCTTTTTAGCCCGAGTCTTAAAATAGGAAAACGAGACAGAAATCGGTAACTCGCAGAGTTCGATTTCGTAGTCTCACCATACAATATTGTGAAAAGCATCAAAAAGAAGGGCGATTTCATCCGTCCTTTTCTTCTAGATTAAAGTAACCAACTTGCAACGTTCAAGTTGCATGAAAAAATGAAGGGAGACAATCTATGAATCATCTTGGAAGTCTTGTCATAGAGACAGAGCATTTATACTTGAGGCCTTTCGTTTTGGAAGATGCACCAGCGATGTTTGAAAATTGGGCTTCGGATCCTGAAACCCTGAAATATGTCACTTGGGATGCCCATGCATCTACTGAGAGAACCAGAGAATCGATCAAAAGATGGATCGAACAGTATCGTAAACCAGATACTTATAAATGGGCGCTTTGTTTGAAAACATCACTGGATCAGGTAATTGGAGATATTAGTGTGGTTTCTCAAGACCAGGAAAGTCAATCATGCGAGCTAGGTTATATCCTTGGCAAGAAATTCTGGGGGCGGGGATTCATGACAGAAGCCGTCATAGCTGTTTTGGATTTCTTATTGAACAAAGTCGGATTTAAAGAAATCAAAGCCACTTATGTCAGTTTAAATCCTGCTTCAGGGAAAGTCATGGAAAAGGCAGGAATGCAGTATGTAGAAACCATCCCTCATGCCATTCAACGCAAAGGATATTGCGGGGATAAAATCATCTATTCTAAACAGAATCCCTCTCTATAGGGTGATTTTTACTTGAAGATTCTGCTCAAAGGATTATAATAGTAAATAATGAAAAAAGGAGATTGCTATGTCAGAATTAACGAAAGAATTTACAGACCAGCTCTATGCTAATTATGAAGCAAATGTGAAATATGCGGCTCTTGAAAATGCTGTTACCCACAATGGGATCCATGCATCGCTTGAAACGCGCAAGAGTGCAGTAGAAAATACACCAGTTTTTTCACTTGATTTGACCAAGGATAAGGTGACAAACCAAAAAGCATCTGGACGTTGTTGGATGTTTGCTGCTTTAAATACCTTCCGTCACAAGATGATTTCAAGCTTCCAATTGGAGGATTTTGAATTGTCTCAAGCACATACTTTCTTTTGGGATAAGTATGAAAAATCAAACTGGTTTTTGGAGCAAGTGATTGCTACAGCAGACCAAGAATTGACCAGCCGTAAGGTGACTTTTCTCCTACAAACCCCACAACAAGATGGCGGTCAATGGGATATGGTGGTATCTCTCTTTGAGAAATACGGAGTGGTTCCAAAATCAGTTTATCCAGAATCGATTTCTTCAAGCAATAGCCGGGAATTGAACACCTACCTCAATAAACTCTTGCGTCAAGATGCGCAAATCTTGCGTGATTTGATTCACTCAGGCGCAGATAGTGAGGCAGTTGCGAGCAAGAAACAAGCGCTGTTGCAAGAAATTTTTAACTTCTTGGCTATGTCTTTAGGATTGCCTCCACGTGAATTTGACTTTTCATACCGTGATAAGGACAACCAATTCCATAGTGAAAGTGGCTTAACTCCACAAAGCTTCTACAAAAAATATGTAGACCTTCAATTAGACGATTACGTCTCTATTATCAATGCCCCAACTACAGACAAGCCATATGGAAATTCTTACACCGTAGATATGCTGGGCAATGTTGTTGGTAGCCGTCCAGTCCGCTACCTAAATGTTCCAATGGATCGATTGAAAGAATTAGCCATTGCTCAAATGAAAGCAGGGGAAACTGTCTGGTTTGGTTCAGATGTAGGCCAAGTCAGCAACCGTAAAGCCGGAATCCTGGCAACAGATGTCTACGATTTTGAAGCAGGCATGGACATTCATTTGACACAAGACAAGGCGGGTCGCTTGGACTATGCAGAAAGTCTCATGACACACGCTATGGTCTTGACAGGGGTTGATTTAGACGAAGCAGGTCAGCCTCGTAAATGGAAGGTTGAAAATTCATGGGGAGACAAGGTCGGTACAGATGGTTACTTTGTGGCTTCTGATGCTTGGATGGATGAATATACCTATCAAATCGTGGTTCGTAAAGAATTCCTAACAGCAGACGAATTAGCAGCCTATGAAGCAGAACCAATTGTCCTAGCACCGTGGGATCCAATGGGAGCTTTAGCAAAATAATGATATAGAAAAGAGCCGAAAGGCTCTTTTCAGATTGAAGACAAAATATCTTAAAAACTTTCCTTAGGTGAGTACGGACGTCAGCGAACTTCTTTAAAGTTCCATGACTAATTATTGAGTCTAAGGTCTCAATAATTCCGAGTGCCTGAAACAATAACGTTTCAAGCACTTTTCTCACAGCGGAAAGTTTCAGTATTTTCTTAAATCGATTTAAATATTGGAACTCAATTTTGTTTTTTGCAGAATCACTTAACTTATTTTGCTTTAAAATAGTTTGTCTACATTCTAATAAGAGCCGAAAGGCTCTTTTTTTTTTATATACTCAAAAATAAAAAAGCTGGGAAGTCTAACTAAATAAATCAGATTTTATTCGTTCTGGTTTTTTAACCATTGTTTTAAAAAAAGCCGGGCAAAAGCCCGACTTCTCCATTCTATTATTCGTTATGATTGTTAGAGTCTTGCGAAGAAGGCTCAGATGGTTTAGATTGATTTTCTTCGTTCGAAGAGCTAGACGATGGTTCTTCATACGAATACTGATCAGTGGAATAACTTGGCTCATAGTAGTAGTTATTGTAGTTGTTCTTACCATTGTTTAAGTAGAGATAAGAACCACTTCGATACAGTCCACTTGGTTGCGTCCAATCCGTATGACCAGAGTTATTATTATTAGCAAGATAGAGCATCATTTGACGGTAGACATCCGTTGCGACCTGTATTCCATTATCCAATACTGGTGTAAAGCGATTGGAATAACCTGTCCATACTGCCATGGCATATTCAGGAGTGTAGCCTACAAACAATTCATCCGGTGTTACAATATTTGAATAAGCATTTTTTGTCAATTTACCGATTTCGTTATCAGCATAGTTTGATGTACCTGTCTTACCAGCTTGGTAGATTCCCGAAATGGCAGCATTTGTACCGGTACCAGACAAGAGAACTGTCTTCATCATATCTGTCATCATGTAGGCAGTTGTTGCTTTCATTGCACGAGTTCCTTCGGACTCAAATTCCTTGGTTGTGCCATCACTAAAGACAACCCGACTAACATAGGATGGTTTGTAATAGGTACCGCCATTGGCAAAAGCAGCATAGGCAGCTGCCATTTTCTCACTGCTGGCTCCGTATTTGTTGCTAGAATCGCTAGTGTTACTCGAGATAGCGTTGGCGTAAACCATTTCTGGGTAATCGATCCCTAATCCATTGAGGAATTTCTTAGCTTGTTTAAGACCAACTTTTTCCAGGGCCTTCACCGCAGGCACGTTACGAGATTGTTGAATTGCGTAGGTAATGGACATGCTACCATAGTATGAACGGTCCCAGTTGTAGACAGGCGTTGATGAATGAGGGAAGTTGTATGGCGCATCTGTTGTAGTAGCTGCTGTAGAGGTATATTCCTCATGTTCAAGAGCTGGTGCGTAATCTGTGATTGGTTTCATTGTTGAACCCCAGTCACGGTTCGTTTCAACCGCTTGGTTTGTACCAAAGGAAACATTGCTGGATTGGTGACGAGAACCCAGCTGAGCAATGACTTTACCAGTATTGACATCAATAACGGTAGAAGCTACTTGCATTTCATCATCCGGGTAATTGACATATTCATCTGTATTGTAGATATCCCATAGTTTCTTTTGAGCTTCTGTATCCACGTTTGTATAGACATCCATTCCGGTTGTCAACAAATTGTAGCCTGTTTCTTCTTCGACCTGCTCGATCACTTCTTTCAGGTAATTATCCATATAGGCTGGGTAACTGCTTGAAGAACTAAGACTTTGCAGACCATCTGTAACAGGTGTATTGACCGCTGCTTCGTATTGTTTGTTAGAAATGGTCTTCATATCAAGCATTTCTTTTAATACTAAGTTTCGGCGCTGTTGCGCTGCTTCAGGATGGGAGTATGGATCGTATTGGTTTGGTGCTTGGGGCATCCCCGCAAGGAGTGCCAATTGAGGGAGCGAAAGATCTTTTAGATCTTTTCCGTAATAACTTTTCGCAGCTGTCTGCATTCCGTAGTTCCCATTCGCCATAAATACTTTATTGACGTAATAGGTCAAGATTTCTTGTTTAGTTGCTTTCTTTTCTAGTTGGGTTGCTAACCAAGCTTCTTGGATCTTACGAGAGAGGGTACGGTCTGAGGCCGAAGTGGAGAAATAAGTTAATTTGATCAATTGTTGCGTCAAGGTTGACCCACCTTGACTTCCTCCTCGTAAGTTGTGAAGGAAGGAACCGCCGATCCGAATGATGTCGACCCCACGGTGATTGAAGAAACGGTGGTCTTCAATCGCTACGATAGCATTGACCAAATCAGTAGGGATTTCATTGGCTGTGACATTGATTCGTTTCTCAGCCCCCAAATCTGCGATCAGATTGTTTTGGTTATCATAGATCTTACTAGATGTTGTTGCAACCAAATCTTTTTCAGACAAGGTTGGTGCTTTCATAGCATAGTAACTAAATATCAGTCCACCAAGGACAAATAAAAGTAAGAAAAATGAAATGGCTGCAATCGCAACATATTTCAACCATTGAATGACTGTTTGTTTATTCATTTAAATACCGCCTAGAAGTTTCTGTTCGATAATATCAAGATAAGGAACGCTCGGAAGTCGATTCTCATCTACTAGAAAGCCGTGCTCCTGAATATAGGAGAGGGGCATGGATTTACTACCATGATCGATGTTGTAATAGTGAATTAATGCAGGAGCAGGTAGTAGGTAGGTTTCACTCAACTTTGCAAAATGCAAGAGAACGAAACAGATGCCGCCTTGCTGGACAACCGCCTCCATATGATCGATTTGATGTTGATGAAAATTTTTCATCGGCATGGATTGCTTTTGCTGTGTTTCCTTAGCTTCAAAATCGATATAGCGTCCCTTGTATACTCCAGAATAGTCCGTCGTTGAGGCTTGCCTGAAATAGGCTTCAACAATCTTTGCCCGACTGCGACGTGGATAATCCACTTTCACGATTTGAATCGGTGTTGGTTTTTTATGGATGACTGCCAGACCTCGAGAAAGATAGTATTGATTACTTTCATTGATCATTTTTTCAAATGTCATCCCACGATTCGCAAAGTCGACTGGATGTTTCCTTTGTGTAGAGACCAAGGTTTTTTTGGTTACTTTATGTGGATAGTTGACCATAGTTCTCCTTATTGGTACAATTACATCACTCTATTATATCATAAATTAGAATAATGAGGAAAAAATGAATACCATACTTGTTGCAGGTTATAAGAGTTTTGATGTGGGAGTCTTTTCCAATAAAGACCCTCGACTGACCATTATCAAAAAAGCCATTGAAAGAGATCTTCGTCGTCTATTTGAAGAAGGAGTGAAATGGCTGGTCTTTTCTGGTAATTTGGGATTTGAGGCTTGGGTACTAGAGGTCGCCTTTGCATTAAAAAAAGATTACGATTTTCAAATGGCGACGATCTTCCTATTTGAGAATGTTGGTGAAAATTGGAATGAAAGCAATCAGGAATTATTAGCACGCTTCAAACAGGTGGATTTCGTGAAATATGCCTATCCCCACTATAGCAATCCGGGTCAACTAAAAGAATACAATCAGTTTTTGATAGATAACGCGGATGGAGCTTATGTTTTTTATGATCCAGAAAATGAAACCAATTTAAAATATCTTTACAAAATGATGGTAGAAAAAGAACCATTTTATGTCAAACAATTAAGTTTTGATGACTTAAATGAACTTGCTGAAAATTTTTACGAAAACTAAGTGTTATACCTTGATTTTTCTTACCATTTTTTTATATAATTGAGATGATGAACTAGATTGGAGAGAGTAATGGCGAGTATTATTTTTACTGCGAAAGATATTTTTGATCAAGATTTCAAACGAGAAGTTCGTGGTTATAATAAAGATGAAGTAAATGAATTTTTGGATGATGTCATAAAAGACTATGAAACCTATGCTGCTTTGGTGAAGGAATTGCGTGAAGAAAACGCCCGCCTTCGTGAAGATCTTGCCCAAAAAGCACAGGAAACACCACAAACATCTCCGATTGCTAGCACCGCTACGCAAGAATTTCCGCAAGTGACAACAGCGACGAACTTTGATATACTCAAACGTCTCAATCGTTTGGAAAAAGAAGTTTTTGGGAAACAGATCGTAGATCGCGATTAGTAATCCCATAGATTGTGCAATTTTTGGATAATCGCGTGAGAAAATACTCTCATGAGGAAAGTCCATGCTAGCACAGGCTGTGATGCCTGTAGTGTTTGTGCTAGGTGAATCCATAAGCCTAGGGACTTGGTATTCAAGTTACGGCGAGTGAAGGAGCTAAGTCTAAGGATAAGCTCTAGTAACTCTGAAAGTGCCACAGTGACGTAGTTTTTAGGGAAACCTAAAAAGTGGAACGCGGTAAACCCCTCAAGCTAGCAACCCAAACTTTGGTCGGGGCATGGAATGCGTGGAAACGAACATAGCATTCTGACTGGAAACAGTAGACAGATGATTATCGAAAGAAATGGTACCTAGTCATTTCTGGAACAAAACATGGCTTATAGAAAATTGCATATAGGTTGATGAGGTGGAGAGAGATCTCAACCTCCTTTTTTAAAGTGATAGGAATAAGATGAAAAAACAATTTGAATTGATTGCAACGGCCGCTGCTGGTATAGAGGCTGTTGTTGGTCGAGAACTACGCGATCTCGGCTACGATTGCCAGGTTGAAAATGGACGGGTTCGATTTCAAGGAGACCGTCGAGCAATCATAGAGACCAATCTCTGGTTGCGCGCGGCTGATCGAGTGAAAATTGTGGTTGGGACGTTTCCAGCCAAAACCTTTGAAGAACTCTTTCAAGGTGTCTTTGCTTTGGATTGGGAAAACTATTTGCCTTTAGGAGCACGTTTTCCTATTTCTAAGGCTAAATGTGTCAAATCAAAACTCCATAATGAACCTAGCGTTCAGGCCATTTCGAAAAAAGCAGTGGTTAAAAAGTTACAAAAACACTATGCCCGACCAGAAGGTGTTCCTCTCATGGAAAATGGGGCAGAGTTCAAGATCGAAGTATCGATCCTTAAAGACCAAGCCACTGTCTTGATTGACACCACTGGTAGTAGCCTCTTCAAACGTGGTTATCGGACTGAAAAAGGGGGAGCCCCTATTAAGGAAAATATGGCAGCGGCAATTCTTCTGCTGTCAAACTGGTATCCAGATAAGCCCTTGATTGACCCGACATGTGGTTCTGGAACGTTTTGTATTGAGGCAGCGATGATTGCGAGAAATATGGCACCTGGTTTACGTCGGACCTTTTCTTTTGAAGAATGGAACTGGATGGATGATCGCTTGATTCATGAAGTCCGTCAAGAAGCAAGCAGAAGAATCAATCGCGAGATCGAATTGGATATTATGGGAACTGATATCGATGCGCGGATGGTTGAGATTGCCAAAGAAAATGCCCAGAAAGCGGGCGTTAGCAGTGACATTACTTTTAAACAAATGCGAGTCCAGGATCTTCACTCAGATAAGATCAACGGGGTGATTATCTCCAATCCTCCATATGGAGAACGCTTATCTGATGATGAAGGTGTGACGAAATTGTATACTGAAATGGGGCACGTATTTGCACCTCTCAAAACCTGGAGTAAATTCATCCTAACCAGTGATGAAGGTTTTGAATCTAAATTCGGTAGTAAAGCAGATAAAAAACGAAAACTTTATAACGGAACCCTAAAAGTTGATCTCTACCAATATTTTGGGGAACGAGTAAAACGGCAGATAAAGGCATAGAAAGGATTTTTATGACAGAGAAGGATAATAAACCATTAGAGCAAGAAACAGAATCAATTTTAGAGTTTGAAGATGCTAAAGAGATGACGATTGGGCAAGCCAATCGAAAGGCAGAAGAAATCGAAGCAGGTGTAACGGAAGGTGATAATGTCTTAGACAAATACATCAAACAACACCGAGCAGAAATTGAAGCTGAAAAATACGATACAAAAATTTTGGCCAAAGAAGAGTTGGCTAAAGCTGAAGAGTTGGCAGCTTCAGAAACAGTTGCTGAAGTAGCTGAAGCAGTGGAGGCACCGGAAGTAACGGAAACGGTCTTGGAACAAAGACCTGAAATGGATGCTATCTCAACAGAATTACCTGCTAAGATTAAATTTGGACCCACACCAACTGAACCAGTTGTAGAAGCAGAGGACCTTCCTGAGGAAACACCAAGCAATGCGGGCAAACGAATCAAAGCGGTTCTATACTCTGCCTTAGGTCTTGCGATTGTCGGTTCGGCCATTTTTGTGACCTATAACTGGATGCACAGTCGTGGAAAATCTGGTGGTACAACTGTTGTATCGTCTTCATCTAGCAAGTCATCTTCTACTTCTAAATCAAGTAGCAGTGAAACACAGGCTCAAAAATTGGAAGAGTTTACCAAAGCCTACGATGCCTTTTTTGTAGATGAATCAAAAAGTGCTCTTAAAAATGATAAATTCGGAGACTTGGAAAATCTGAAGAAACTGCTGGACAAATTAGAAGGAAGCAGTGATTATAATGCGGCTAAAACAAAATATGAAGACCTTGTGAAGCAAGTTTCTGCCATTCAAAAAGTGAATTCTCAATTTAGTTCTCCAGTCATCAAAGATGGAGTTCTTGATGCAACTGCCAAAGCGAAAAGTGATGCGACCTTTGCAGAAACAAAGACAGGCAATGAAAAATTAGATAGCTTATTGAATGAGGCGGTTGCGCAAGGACGTTCACAACAAGTTGCGACACCGGCACCAGTGACAGGGACAGGTGGTACAGATACTTCTAATGCAACTCCAGCCCCAGCTCAAGCAGCAACGCCTACGGCCCCAGCTGTCAATGCTGCTACAGGTGGTGCAGGAACGGCAAACCCAGGCTATTCAGGGTACGGTCTTCCAAGCGATGGTGTCCCACTTCAACGGAACTTGAGCCGTGTGCCATATAACCAAGCAGCTATCAATGATGTCAATAACCCGGCTTGGGTGTTTGGTGATGGGATCCTTGAAAAAGTATTGAACATTGCTCGTAAACGTGGGCATATCACTGGCAATCAATACATTTTAGAGCGTGTCAATATCATTAACGGTAATGGCTATTACAACCTCTTCAAACCAGATGGAACCTATCTCTTTAGTATCAATGCCAAGACTGGTTATTTCGTAGGGAACGGAAAAGGTCATTCAGATGCTCTGGATTATTAATGCTTGATCAGACATCCCCCTTTTTGGGAAAAATGACAATAAAAAAAGAGAGTGGGACAGAAATCGGTCATTCGTTAGAATTCGATTTCGTTGTCCCACCTCCGCACAGTTGAGTAGGGCTGTAAAAGCTGATGAAATCAGCGTAGTAGAGCCCACTCAACCACTGCGTCTTGCTCGACAATCCAAAAATAATTGAGAGGCTAGGAATTTTGTCCCAGCCTCTTTTTCGTATTAAACAAGATGACGTTCAAAGGGATTATCTGAGATTCCTTGATCTAGAATCAGGCGACACCATTCTTTTGCTGAAAAGAGGCTGTGGTCCTTGTAATTTCCACAAGACTCAATAGTTGTACCTGGGACATCCTCCCAAGTGCTGACAGATGCAATTTCTTCTAAAGAATCTTTGATTACTTTAGCAATTTCCGTACTCGAATGTTGTCCCCACATGATCATATGAAAACCGGTGCGACATCCAAATGGGGAACAATCAATCATACCATCGATGCGTTTGCGAATGAGCATCGCAAGAAGATGCTCGATCGTGTGGAGCCCTGCTGTTGGAATCGCATTTTCATTGGGCTGCACCAAACGAATGTCAAAATTAGAGATGATGTCTCCTTTGGGTCCAGTTTCCTCACCAATCAAGCGTACATAGGGAGCCTTTACAGCTGTGTGGTCCAATTCAAAACTTTCAACAATTACTTCTTTTGTCATACTCAAATCCTTCTTTGTTTTTCTTGATTATAGCATAAAAAAGCAGATTCAACAAAGTGGAAATAAATGAATATCTCACAGATGTTCCATGAAAGAAAAGTCGATAAAAGAACAAGGGTTAAGCAAAAATATAAAAGGTTTTTCCTGTTTTTTTAGATTGTTAATTTTAGTAATTTATGGTAAAATGTAAAAGAATTTTTAATTCAACTAATTAAATAGATTTGGGGTAAAAGCATGAATTTTGTTATTACAGGTGTTTTTGCCGCGGTCATTGGTTTAGTCATTGGATATGTGGGAACTGCTCTTAAAATGAAAGCTTCAAAAGAAGCTGCGGAACTCACCCTTTTGAATGCTGAACAAGAAGCAACGAATTTACGTGGACAGGCTGAACGCGAAGCCGATTTGATTTTAAAAGAGGCGAAGCATGAGTCAAGTTCACTTAAAAAAGAAGCACTTTTGGAGGCAAAGGAAGAAGCCAGAAAATATCGTGAAGAGGTCGATGCTGAGTTTAAGTCAGAACGACAAGAATTGAAGCAATTAGAAAGCCGTTTGGCAGAACGTGCTAGCAATCTTGATCGTAAAGACGACATTTTAACAAGCAAAGAACAGTCTCTTGAACACAAAGAGCAAAGTCTTACAGATAGAACTAAACACATTGATACGCGTGAACAACAGCTGGAAGAGCTTGAACACAAGAAAGTAGAAGAACTGGAACGTGTCGCTGCTCTAAGTCAAGGAGAAGCGCGTGACATTATTTTGAATCAGACGGAAGAGCATCTTTCAAAAGAAATTGCATCGCGAATTCGTGATGCTGAGTTGGAAGTGAAGGAACGTTCTGATAAGATGGCTAAAGACATTCTTGTCCAAGCCATGCAACGGATGGCAGGTGATTTTGTTGCAGAGCAAACAAACTCAACCGTTCATTTGCCAGATGATAGCATGAAGGGCCGTATTATCGGTCGTGAAGGGCGCAATATTCGTACCTTTGAGAGCTTGACAGGTGTCGATGTGATTATCGATGATACGCCAGAGGTGGTGACCTTGTCAGGGTTTGATCCGATTCGTCGTGAAATTGCCCGTATGACAATGGAGAGCCTTCTCAAAGATGGTCGCATCCATCCAGCCCGCATCGAAGAGCTGGTTGAGAAGAACCGTCAGGAAATTGACAACCGGATTCGTGAATACGGTGAGGCAGCTGCCTATGAAATCGGTGCGCCAAACCTCCATCCAGATTTGATGAAAATCATGGGACGGTTGCAATTCCGTACATCTTATGGTCAAAACGTTTTGCGTCACTCCATTGAAGTTGCCAAACTTTCTGGTATTATTGCCAGTGAGTTGGGTGAAAATGCTACTTTGGCACGACGTGCAGGGTTCTTGCATGATATCGGTAAAGCGATTGACCGTGAAGTGGAAGGAAGTCACGTTGAAATTGGAACTGAATTGGCACGGAAGTACAAGGAACACCCAGTGGTTGTCAATACTATTGCCAGTCACCATGGAGATGTGGAACCTGAAAGTGTTATCGCAGTCATTGTCGCTGCAGCGGATGCCTTGAGTGCAGCTCGACCTGGAGCACGAAGTGAGTCACTTGAAAGTTACATCAAACGTTTGCAAGATCTTGAAGAAATTGCAAACAGCTTTGAAGGAGTTAAGACAAGTTTCGCCCTTCAAGCAGGACGTGAAATCCGTATTATGGTTAGCCCTGAGGCAATCAAGGATGATAAAGTGACGATCTTAGCTCATGATATTCGTGAGAAGATCGAGTCCAATCTTGAATATCCTGGAAACATTAAGGTTACCGTTATTCGAGAATTGCGTGCAGTCGATTACGCAAAATAAACGAAAAGCTTGAGATCTAGCATCTCAAGCTTTTTGAATGAAAAAAATCAGTTGAAAATTAGGCCGTTTTTTGTTACACTAGATAGAAAGACATTGAAGGAGAAATCATGGCGGATCGTGGCTTATTAATTGTATTTTCTGGCCCTTCAGGGGTTGGAAAAGGAACGGTCAGACGAGAAATTTTTGAAAACTCGGACAATCAGTTTCAGTATTCTGTATCGATGACGACGCGTGCACAACGTCCAGGTGAAGTGGATGGTGTCGATTATTTTTTCCGTACACGTGAAGAATTTGAAGATTTGATCCGTCAAGGGCAAATGTTAGAGTATGCTGAGTACGTTGGAAATTACTATGGGACTCCTTTAACCTATGTGAATGAAACCTTGGACAAGGGAATCGATGTATTCCTTGAAATTGAAGTTCAGGGGGCTCTTCAAGTAAAGAAAAAAGTGCCAGATGCAGTTTTTATCTTCTTAACCCCGCCTGATTTGGATGAATTACAAGATCGATTAGTGGGACGCGGAACAGATAGTGCAGAAGTCATTGCGCAACGGATTGAAAAAGCAAAAGAAGAAATCGCCATGATGCGTGAATATGACTACGCAATTGTGAACGATGAAGTTCCTCTTGCTGCTGAACGTGTCAAACGTGTGATCGAAGCAGAACATTTCCGTGTAGACCGTGTCATTGGCCATTATCTGGATATGTTACCAAAAGCACAAACTATTGTGAAGAGATAAATAATTAGAAATTAGGTATAGGAATATGATGTTAAAACCTTCTATTGATACATTGCTTGACAAAGTACCCTCAAAATACTCATTGGTCATTCTTGAGGCAAAACGGGCCCACGAATTGGAAAGTGGTGCAGTGCCAACTCAAGAATTCCAATCGGTCAAATCAACATTACAAGCGCTTGAAGAAATCGAGTCAGGAAACGTAGTTGTTCACCCGGATCCAGAAGCAAAACGTGAAGCGCTTCGTCGTCGGATTGAAGCAGAGCGAATCCGCAAAGAAGAAGAAGAGCGCAAAATTAAGGAACAAATTGCCAAAGAAAAAGAAGATGGTGAAAAAATTTAAGGTTGGGGGCTTCTCAATCTTATTTTTTGCTATTTAAAGGGTTCCGTGATAAAGTAAGGCTCATATGATAGAGGCTGGAGGTGAAAAAGTGATAGCAAAAGTCATCGTAGATGTTCCATTGATGCAGACGGATAAACCCTATTCCTATCAGATTCCATCAGAATTTGAAGATATGGTTGAGGCGGGAATGCGAGTTCATGTCCCCTTTGGTAAAGGGAATCGCCTCATTCAAGGGATTGTGGTAGACGTTGTAGAAGAGGCAGATACAAGCGAGGAATTGAAGGCGATTGGAGAGGTATTAGACTACACTCCTGTCTTAAACCAAGAGCAGTTCTGGTTGGCAGATCAATTACGAAAAAGTGTTTTTTCTTATAAGATCACGATTTTAAAAACCATGCTTCCTTCTCTCCTCAATTCGAGTTATGATAAGATTTTGTATCCTCAACCTTCTTTAGATCCAACTCTCAAAGTGAAACTTTTTGGTGAAAAAAATGAAGTTTCTTTTTCTTCTCTAGATGCGGCCGATCAAGCCCAAGTGATGCGGTTGGTCAGAAAAGGAGATTTGGTACTTGAATACAAGGCCAAGGATAGGAAACAAATTAAAACAGAAAAATGGTATCGCGTTAACCAGGAAGGATTAAAAGAACTTCAACCATCAGGAAGAGCTAAAAAAAGGCTAGCATTGAAAGAGCGCCTGTTACTAGAGCAAGGGGAGCAACCCTTAGCAGGATTGTATCAGGATTTTTCACGAGAAGTGGTAGCTTATTTTATCGAACAGGGTGTTTTAGAAATTACAGAACGAGAAGTGAATCGGGCGGCTGCATATTATGAAGGCAAAGAACAGACCCAGGCTCTGCTTTTAAATTCAGAGCAAGCAAAAGCTGTCGAAACAGTAGTTTCTCAAATTGGGAAAACATCAAAACCTTTTTTACTAGAAGGTGTGACTGGAAGTGGGAAAACAGAAGTTTATCTGCAGATTATTCAAGAAGTTCTAAATAAGGGGAAAACGGCTATTATGTTGGTTCCTGAGATTTCCCTGACGCCACAGATGACGGATCGTTTTATCTCGCGTTTTGGCCAGGAAGTAGCTATTCTGCACTCGGGCTTATCAAATGGTGAGAAGTATGATCAATGGCGAAAAGTTGAACGTGGGGAGGCCAAGGTAGTCGTTGGAGCGCGCTCAGCCATCTTTGCCCCTTTAAAAAACATCGGAGCCATCATCATTGATGAGGAGCATGAGGCTTCCTACAAACAAGATAGTAATCCACGCTACCACGCAAGGGAAGTCGCAGTCCTAAGGGCTCAGTACAATCAAGCAGTCTTGCTTCTTGGATCTGCTACACCAAGTTTAGAATCGAGGGCTCGTGCAACAAAAGGGGTTTATGAATTAATTCGTCTCACCCAACGGGCCAATCCGGCAGCCAAAATTCCAGAAGTTAAAGTCGTTGATTTCCGTGATTATATTGGCCAAAATGAAGCTGGTAACTTCACTCCGGTTCTAGTGGAAGCTATTGCTGATCGCTTGCAGAAAAAAGAGCAGGTCGTCTTGATGTTGAACCGCCGTGGTTATTCCAGCTTTGTCATGTGTCGCGAGTGTGGAACTGTGGATACTTGTCCCAATTGTGATATCTCACTGACCCTCCACATGGATACTAAAACCATGAACTGTCATTATTGTGGCTATAGCAAAGCGATTCCTCGACACTGTCCAAATTGCCAAAGTCCTTCCATTCGTTATTACGGGACAGGAACACAAAAAGCCTATGATGAATTACAAGAGATCTTTCCTGAGGCTAAAATTTTGCGTATGGATGTGGATACTACCCGAAAAAAAGGGAGCCACGCAGCAATATTAGATGCTTTCGGGAATGGAGAAGCGGATATTTTATTAGGGACGCAAATGATTGCGAAGGGCTTGGATTTTCCAAATGTGACGTTAGTGGGTGTCTTGAATGCGGATACTTCTTTAAATTTACCGGATTATCGATCCTCAGAGCGAACCTTTCAACTCTTGACTCAGGTGGCAGGAAGGGCCGGACGAGCAGAGAAAGAAGGAGAGGTTATCATTCAGAGCTACAACCCCAATCATTATGCGATTCGATTTGCCAAAGACCAAGATTATGAAGGCTTTTTTGCCTATGAAATGCAAATTCGCCGGCAGTTAGGCTATACGCCTTATTACTTCACAGTTGGGTTAACCCTATCCCATAAGAGTGAGGAAATTGTGATGGAGAAGTCACATCAGGTTATGGAAATCCTCCGTTCTGGCTTATCCGATCAGGTCCAAATCTTAGGACCAACTCCTAAACCAATTGCACGCACACATAATTTGTATCATTATCAAATCATTGTGAAATATCGTTTTGAAGAAGGCATGACTCAGGTCTTGAATCAAATCTTAGAATTTACACAAGAAAGAGGCAACCAAGATCTCCGTGTCAGTATTGATAATGAACCTCAAAGTTTTATGTAAGGAAGAAAGAAATGACAAAATTAATTTTTATGGGAACGCCTGATTTTTCAGCGACGGTTTTAAAGGGATTGTTAGCAGATTCGCGCTATGAAATTTTGGCAGTTGTGACGCAACCGGACCGCAAAGTAGGTCGCAAAAAAGAGATTCGAATGACCCCAGTGAAGCAGGTAGCTTTGGAACATCAACTACCGGTTCTTCAGCCGGAGAAATTATCGGGTAGTCCAGAAATGGAAACTCTCTTATCCCTAGATGCAGATGGAATTGTGACCGCTGCTTTTGGACAATTTTTACCGACAAAATTGTTGGAGAACTTCCAATTTGCGGTGAATATCCACGCGTCTTTATTGCCTAAATATAGAGGTGGAGCTCCCATTCACTATGCCCTGATCAATGGTGATGAAGAAGCTGGAGTTACAATTATGGAAATGGTCAAGGAAATGGATGCCGGAGACATGATTGCAGCTCGTTCTCTCCCAATTTTAGATGAGGACAATGTGGGAACTTTGTTTGAAAAATTGGCTGTTCTTGGACGTGACTTACTCCTAGATACTTTGCCAGCTTACCTGGCAGGGGAGATCAAGCCAAGTCCACAAGATCCAAGTTTGGTCACATTTTCACCGAATATTTTACCGGAAGAAGAGGTTTTGGACTGGACCAAAACCAATCGCCAAGTCTTTAACCAGATCCGGGGGATGAATCCTTGGCCAGTCGCTCATACGTTATTAAATGGTCAGCGCTTTAAAGTTTATGAAGCAGAGCTATGCGAAGGAAATGGAAATCCAGGAGAAGTGATTGCTTTGACTAAAAAAGAGTTGGTGGTCGCTGCAGGAGAAGGAGCGCTGTCCCTCAAAGTTGTGCAGCCGGCAGGAAAACCCAAAATGTCCATCACAGACTTTTTGAATGGCGCTGGCCGTCAATTGAAAGTAGGAGATCACTTTGGAAGTTAAACAAATGAATGCGCGTGAACAGATCGTTCGAGTATTAGAAGAGGTTTTTGAACAGGGGGCTTATTCTAATATTGCCCTAAATCAAGCGCTAGAACACTCTCAACTTTCAGATAAAGATAGAAGCTTTGTCACGGAAGTTGTATACGGTACTGTAGCACGGAAGATAACGCTCGAGTGGTATCTCGCCCACGTGATTGAAGACCGGACGAAATTGGATCCTTGGCTCTATTATCTTTTGATGATGAGCTTGTATCAACTTGTCTATTTAGACCGCATTCCTGATCATGCCATCGTCAATGAAGCTGTCCGGATAGCAAAACGTCGAAAAGAAGGCAGTGAGAAGTTTGTCAATGCTATTCTTAGAAAGCTCCTCCGCGAGGGACTACCAGCTATTGATACGATCAAGCGAAAGAATAAACGTTATTCGGTAGAGTATTCCCTACCTGTATGGTTGGTCAAAGCATTGATCGAAGAATACGGTGAGGAACGTGCTTGCGCTATTTTTAAGAGTCTCTATCAGCGTAATAAATCCAGTATTCGTGTGATTGATCTAGACGAAAAAGAAGAGTTGGCTCAGCTACTCGAAGCAACCTCCTCTCTACTTGCTCCGTCCGCTCTCGTGAAAGAACAGGGACATTTTGCAGCGCATTCCTTGTTCAAAGAAGGGCGCATTACTATTCAAGACGAGTCCAGTCAATTGGTGGCACCGGCTTTGGATTTGCAAGGAGATGAGTGGGTTTTAGATGCCTGTGCGGCGCCAGGTGGAAAGACGACTCACCTGGCTTCTTATCTCACAACTGGGAAAGTCACAGCCTTGGATCTCTATGACCATAAGCTCAAATTGATTCAAGAAAATGCTAATCGGCTCCATGTTGCGGACAAAATTTTGACAAAGAAGTTAGATGCGACAAAAGTCTTTGAAACATTTGGACCTGATGCTTTCGATAAAATTTTGGTGGATGCGCCTTGTTCAGGGATTGGTTTGATACGGAGAAAGCCTGATATCAAGTACAATAAAGAGAGTGCAGATTTTGTATCTTTACAAGCTATTCAATTGGACATTCTGGATAGTGTTTGTCAAAGTGTGCGTAAAGGTGGTATAATAGTGTACAGTACGTGTACAATTATGGGTAAAGAGAATTTTGAAGTGGTGGACCAATTTTTGAAAAACCATCCAAATTTCGAACAAGTCCCATTGGATCACGAAAGAAAAGATATTCTTAAAAATGATTGTATCCTTATTACACCCGAATTATATGGAAGCGACGGCTTCTTTATCAGTCGTTTTAAGAGAATCTCATAATATCAGGAGGAAACTGACAGTATGGATATTACGATCTTAACCGATGTAGGTCAAAGACGGACAAATAACCAAGACTATGCAAATCAATATAAAAACAAGGCAGGAAAATCTATGGTTTTACTTGCTGATGGTATGGGAGGACACCGTGCCGGAAATATTGCTAGTGAAATGGCAGTCACAGACTTAGGTGCGGCTTGGGTTTCTTCTGAGATCGAGACGGTTAATCAAGTACGGGAATGGTTTGCAGAACATTTAGAAGCTGTGAACCGTCGGATCCATTTAGCTGGGCAAGATGATGAGCACAAAGGAATGGGAACGACATTGGAAGCCTTGGCTTTTGTAGAAGGGCAAGTGATTTATGCCCATGTTGGAGATTCGCGGATTGGCCTCATTCGTCAGGGCGAATATCAGCAGTTGACCAGTGATCATTCTCTTGTAAATGCTCTTTTGCGAGCAGGTCAAATCACAGAGGAAGAAGCAGCCCATCATCCTCAACGTAACATCATCACTCAGTCCATTGGCCAAAAAGATGAGTTGGAGCCGGATTATGGTTTGGTGACGGTTGAAGCAGATGATTATATTTTGATCAATAGTGACGGTTTAACTAATATGATTGGTCCGGATGAAATCAGAGATATTGTCTTGAGTGATGTTTCACTGGAAGAAAAAGCTCAAACCTTGATTCGTTTTGCCAATAATGCTGGAGGCTTGGATAATATCACTGTTGTACTGCTCCACTTTACTGAGGAGGACGCAGCATGATTCAAATCGGCAAAATTTTTGCCGGGCGATATAAAATCATCCAACAAATTGGACGCGGCGGGATGGCAGATGTTTATCTTGCGCGTGATTTGATTTTAGATGGGGAAGAAGTTGCAGTCAAGGTACTGCGTACGAATTACCAGACGGATCCCATTGCAGTTGCGCGTTTTCAGCGTGAAGCAAAGGCGATGGCAGAGCTGGACCATCCAAATATCGTTCGGATTACAGATATTGGCGAAGAAGAAGGACAACAATACCTTGCAATGGAATATGTTGCAGGTTTAGACTTGAAACGCTATATCAAAGAAAATGCTCCTTTATCAAATGAAGAAGCTGTTCGTTTGATGGGGCAGATCCTTCTAGCTATGCGTCTTGCCCATACGCGTGGCATTATCCATAGAGATTTAAAACCACAGAATGTCCTCTTGACACCAGATGGAACAGCAAAAGTTTCAGACTTTGGGATTGCAGTGGCCTTTGCAGAGACTAGCTTGACCCAGACCAACTCGATGTTGGGGTCGGTTCATTATTTGTCCCCTGAGCAGGCGCGTGGTTCAAAAGCTACAGTGCAAAGTGACATCTACGCTATGGGGATCATTTTCTATGAGATGTTGACAGGACACATTCCTTATGATGGAGATAGTGCAGTCACAATTGCTTTGCAGCATTTTCAAAAGCCACTCCCATCTATTCGTGAAGAAAATAAGAATGTTCCACAAGCTTTAGAAAATGTGGTGATCAAAGCGACAGCTAAAAAACTGACGGATCGCTATAAATCAGTGGCAGAGATGTATGTGGACCTTTCAAGTTGCTTGTCCTACGAGAGAAGAAATGAGAAAAAACTGATTTTTGAAGACCAAGCGAAAGCTGATACAAAGACTCTTCCAAAAGTGAGTCCAACTCCAAAGACGGCTCCTGTTCCAATCTCTGAGGTACGCAGTGAAATCAGTTCGGTAGATCCTAATCGACCATTATCTGACCAGCAGACCATGGCACCAAGTAAAAAGCCAAGAAGACGCTTGCGGGCGCGCTACAAGGTCTTGTTTGTTGCTATTGCCCTAGTTCTTGCTGCCTTTACTTTCTTGTTGTATATGAGCCCAGCCAATAAAACCGTTCCAGATGTTTCCGGCAAAACCATTGCCGAAGCTAGAGCGGTTATTGAGGGACAAGACCTTCAAGTCGGTGAAGAGAAAGAAGAGTACAGTGATTCGGTTGCAGAAGGCTATGTCATTCGAACCAATCCAAATGCAGGGGCCCAAAAGAAAGAACAAAGTCGAATTGATTTGATTGTTTCAAAAGGACCAAACAGCTTTGAAATGCCAAATTACGTGGGTGAAACACGGGCAAAAGCAGAAGAAGATTTGAAAAATACTTATAAAGTATCAAGCAAAATGATCACGATTGAAGAAGTTGAGACCTTCGATTATGCTGCAGGGACAGTTCTTGAACAAACTCCAGCTCCAGGAGAGCAATATTCTCTGAATTCAAAAACTAAGATTGTTTTGAAAGTAGCGAAAGAAACGACTTCAATTGAAATGCCAAACTATGTTGGATCAACTTATGATTTTGCTAGAAGTAATTTGATTGAGATCTATGGTATTAAAGAAGCCAATATCGAATTAAGAAAAACAGAACATCTCCCTGATGGGGTATCTGTTTCTGCAGGTCAAATTGTCAGTCAAACTCCAGAAGTTTCGAGTACGGTGGATATTAACCGAACACGAATTGTTTTGACTGTATATGAGCCTAAAGTGACAGCTTCTTCAAGTACGAAAGCCTCATCAAGTTCTGATACATCTAGTTCATCCTCTGGTGAACGATCAGATACAGAAAGTTCAAGCAGTAGTGCAACTAGTGGAGATTAATAAATCAGTCTAAGACTCAGATGGATTTCTGGGTCTTTTTGATTGTCTGCTATTATCCAACCACAGACGGAAGTCAAATGAGGAAAAATTTGATAAAATAGGAAAAGATGAGGTAGACTATGTGGAAAATACAAATTTTTATTTTCGTTGAAGCCGTTTTGTTAACATTAGCAGCGATCACCATTTTATCAATCGATTTTTCCAGATTTGTTGTCTTGATGGTTCTCTTTTTGCTCCTTTTGTATTACTATTTTGGCAAACAAAAAGCGAATTTTCTATTAATCGCGCTGAGTGTGCTATTGTTTTTTATCGTGATGCTGAATCCTTTTGTGATTGCAGCCATTTTATTTGCGGTGGTTTATGGTTTATTGATTGCCTACCCTTATATGTATAAGGAAAATGAAGCCGTTGTGTTTGATGTTGAAGAGGATACGAAAATTCGTCAGGAAAAAACTCGATGGATTGGTGATTTACAACATTTTTCAAAGCAAAGTCGAGGGTATCGAGATCTGAATGTGATCCGAGTTTTTGGGAATGACACCCTCCATTTAGAGGAGGTAGCCATTTGCAATTGGGACAATGTAGTGATCATTCGGAAAGGGTTTGGAAATACAAAAATTATCTTACCGATTGATTTGGAATTGCATTTACAAATTAACACCCTGTATGGAGATCTGAAGTTTTTGGATCTTCCTGTCCGTAAAATGAGGAATGAAACCATAGACATTGAAACGGCACATTATCGGAGATCGCACCGTTCTATAAAAATTGTGTTAGTTGGTATTGTTGGGGATGTTGAGGTGATTCGCGCATGAAGAAATTAGACTATCTCCTATTGTATTTCTATTCCCTAATGGTGGTTGCGGTCATTTGTCATACCATTTTCCATTTTGTTGGTTTTCAGTGGGGCAAACTTCTTTCAGATCTTTCCTTGCTTCAGTCATTCCTATTTTTGGTTTTTAGTCTGACGCTTGCATTGACGGCTTTGGTTGTCTTAATTATTAAAATCACGCAATTTGTAACGGTTCATGCAGTACAACAAAAGGTAGAAGCGATCCTGACTGCTTCACAGCGAAAAGAAATTGCCCCCAAAGAATTGAATCAACAGTTAGATTTATTGGACAGCAAATTGCTTCGACTAGAAGAAAATTTACAAAAAAGTGAAAATCGTGTGATGCGAAATGAGGAAGAAATTGTGGAAATCGAGCGTAAGAGAATTGCGCGTGATCTACATGACACGGTTAGTCAAGAATTGTTTGCAGCCAATATGATTTTATCTGGAGTGGCAGCCCAGGCCCTTGAGTTAGAGAAAAGTCAGATCCAGCAGCAACTTAATGGTGTATCAGATATTCTGGGTACAGCCCAAAATGATTTACGCGTCTTGCTCCTACATCTTCGTCCTACAGAATTGGAAGGAAAAAGTTTGGTAGAAGGGATGGAGATGATTTTTAGAGAATTGAAGGAAAAGAGTGACCTAACAGTTGTCTTCCATCATAATGACGTGAGCATTCCAAAAGAAATGGAAGAACATCTATTTCGAATCGTCCAAGAAATTGTCAGCAATACCTTGAAACACGCTAGAGCTCAACAAATGGATGTCTTTTTGCATCAGGAAGGAAAACAACTTCATTTACGGATGGTAGATGATGGAATCGGCTTTGAGCAGGAAAAATTGGAACGATTGAGTTATGGGTTGAAAAATATTCAAGAACGTGTAGAAGACATGGCGGGAACCATTAAAATAAGAACAAGTCCTCAAAAGGGAGTGGCTGTAGATATTCGCGTTCCCCTCCTTGTAAAAGATAAAAATGAAAAGGAAACTGTATGAAAGTATTATTAGTAGATGATCATGAAATGGTCCGATTGGGATTGAAAAGCTTTTTGTCCATGCAAACCGATATTGAGCAAGTCTTAGAGGCACAAAATGGGCATGAAGGGGTGGAGTTGGCGCTGAAAGAAAGACCAGACGTCATCATCATGGATATTGTGATGCCAGAGCTAAATGGAATCGATGCGACTCTAGCCATCCTAAAAGAGTGGCCGGAAGCTAAAATTGTCATTTTGACGTCTTATTTAGATAACGAAAAGATTTACCCTGTCTTAGATGCCGGTGCAAAAGGGTATATTTTAAAGACCTCGTCAGCAACTGAGATCTTACAGGCTGTCAGAAAGGTTGCAAAGGGAGAATTTGCAATTGAGACAGAAGTTAGTCAAAAAGTTGAGTCACGAAAGAACCATGCTGAATTGCATGATGATTTGACAGCTAGAGAACGAGATATTCTGGCTTTATTGACGAAAGGATATGAAAATCAACGAATAGCAGATGAACTCTTCATTTCTTTAAAAACAGTGAAGACCCATGTCTCCAACATCTTATCGAAATTAGAAGTCAGTGATCGGACGCAAGCAGTCGTCTATGCCTTTCGACACCATCTGGTGAATCAAGAAGATTTTTAAAAGGAAACATGCTATAATAGAGCGTGATCATAAGGGGGAGACAAGTGGACGCAAAATTACGTTATAAAGCCAAAAAAGTTAAAATCGTCTTTTTTGATATTGATGATACATTACGTGCAAAAGAAACAGGATTGATCCCAGAATCTGTCAAAGACGTCTTTCATCAGTTGAAAGAAAAAGGAATCCGAACAGGGATTGCAACCGGCAGAGGGATTTTTGGGGTTGTTCCTGAAATCATGGACTTAAAGCCTGATTTTCTAGTAACCTTAAACGGTGCCTATATAGAAGATACAAAAGGAACTGTGATCTACCAATCACCAATCAATGAAGCAATCGTTTCTTCTTTTGTAGATTGGGCCAAAGAATCCGAGATTGATTATGGGTTAGTGGCTAGTCATCAAGCTGCCCTGTCTAATCGGACACCCTTGATCAGTGATGCTATTGACATCATTTATCCTAACTTACCCGTAGATCCAGATCTGCATTTGAAAGAACCTATTTTCCAAATGTGGACCTTTGATGAACAGGATAGTGAGCTAGAGTTGCCCCCTTCTTTGCAAGAGGACTTGCGCCTAGTTTCGTGGCATCCCCATTCGTCAGATGTTGTTCGTTTTGAAGCTTCAAAAGCTTCAGGAGTTTCTCATCTTGTAAATCATTTGGGCTTGAAGCCAGAGAATGTTTTAGTATTTGGGGATGGATTAAATGATCTAGAACTGTTTGATTATGCTGGAATTAGTATCGCAATGGGAAAATCTGCCCCAGAGTTACAAGAAAAAGCTGATTATATCACTAAGAATTTAGAAGAAGATGGCATATTCTATGCCTTAGAGGAGTTAAATATGGTTGAAAAAGAATTGACATTACCACAGTTAGAACTTGCTACGGTTGACGGTCCTGTCGCTGTGATCAAAACCAATCACGGTGAGATGAACATTCAATTGTTCCCGGATCAAGCGCCAAAAACAGTTGCAAACTTTGTAGCTCTTGCTAAATCCGGCTATTATGATGGTGTCATTTTCCACCGGATTATTAAAGATTTTATGATCCAAGGGGGAGATCCAACAGGCACAGGTATGGGTGGTGAATCCATCTATGGGGAGAGCTTCGAAGACGAGTTTTCAAAAGAATTGTACAATATTCGCGGAGCCCTTTCAATGGCAAATGCTGGACCAAACACAAATGGCAGCCAATTCTTTATTGTACAAAATCAACATCTTCCATATTCGAAAAAGGAATTGGTCCGCGGTGGCTGGCCTGAAAAAATTGCAGAAATCTATACGACAGAAGGGGGAACTCCTCACCTAGATCAACGTCATACAGTATTTGGACAATTGATGGATGAAGCTTCTTTTGCTGTGTTGGATGAGATCGCGGCTGTTGAGACAGGGATGATGGATAAGCCAGTAGAAGATGTCGTGATTGAAACCATCGAAATTGAGGACTAATATGAAAATTGGAGATAAGTTAGAAGGAACCATCACAGGAATTCAACCTTACGGCGCTTTTGTCGAACTGGAGTCGGGTGTGACGGGCTTGATTCATATCTCAGAGATTAGAAGTGGTTATGTAAGTAATATTCAGGATATTCTGTCGATTGGGGAGAAGGTCTTTGTTCAAGTCATCGATGTTGATGAATATTCTAAGAAAGCTAGCCTCTCTCTGAGAACACTAGAAGAAACACCACAACGAAGTATTCGACACCATCGTTTTTCAAATGACCGCCACAAGAGTGGTTTTGCGCCCTTAGCTCAACAGATGCCGACCTGGGTCAAAGAAGGAAAGGTATTCTTTAGCAAACAAGAAAAAAAATAAAAACTTCGATAGGTTGATGAAACCTACCGAAGTTTTTTTAATATAGAGAATTATTCAAATTCGTAAAGGGTAGTAGAAAGGTAACGTTCTCCATTATCTGGTGCAAGAGCAAGAACTTTTTTACCGCTACCCAATTCTTTTGCGACTTCAATAGCAGCATAGATAGCAGCTGCGCTTGAGATTCCGACTAAGAATCCTTCAGCTCCACCGATAGCGCGTGCAAGTTCGAAAGCTTCTTCTGAAGATACGCGACGAACACCATCATATGCATTAGTGTCTAAAGTATTTGGGATAAAGCCTGCTGAAATCCCTTGGATTTTATGTGGTCCAGGTTTTTCACCAGAAAGGACTGCAGATTCATTGGCCTCAACGGCATAGACTTTGACAGCAGGATTATTCTTTTTCAAAGTATGAGAAATACCAGAAACAGTACCACCAGTACCAACACCTGCGACAAAAGCATCTAAACCATCTTTTCCAAAGGCATCAACGATTTCTTGTCCTGTTGTTCTTTCATGTACCTCTGGGTTAGCAGGGTTTTCAAATTGAAGAGGAAGGAAGCCATTTCTTTCTGCAGCGATTGCTTCAGCTTTAGCGATAGCGCCTTTCATTCCTTCACTTCCAGGAGTCAAAACGAGTTCAGCTCCATAGGCTTGAATGATTTTACGACGTTCCACACTCATGGTTTCAGGCATGACAATCACAACTTTGTAGCCTTTAGCTGCGCCAACCCATGACAAGCCAATCCCTGTGTTCCCACTAGTTGCTTCGACAATGGTATCACCTGGTTTGATCAAGCCATCCGCTTCAGCTTTTTCAATCATGCTCAAAGCAATCCGGTCTTTAACAGATGATCCAGGATTGAAAGCTTCGAGTTTGACATAGACGTCTGCAGCTCCTTCAGGAACAAGACGGTTCAATTTGACAATCGGAGTGTTCCCAATTAATTCTGTAATATTTTCATAAATAGCCATAATATACCTCAGTTCTAGGTTTTCTTGATACTAACAAGTATAGTCCCTTGCGGGAAGAATGTAAAATATAGAAATTTTATGGGTGTGATAAAAAAAAACTATCGTTGCCGATAGCTTCTTTGGTTATTTTTCTACAGAAAGTAGGGGTACTTCAACCTCACGAATTCCTTGATCCTCAATAATGACTTTGCCATTGTAAAATTCGACTAAAGCTGCTGTGATAGAGTTTGTGTTTTCTTTATCCACAAAAATAGTTGTCATCACCTGATCTGTGAACATCGGATCTTGTTCCGCCAATTGATGGTCTTTTAAGAAATTAGCAAATTCTTGGTATTGGGAGTAAGAAAGTGTGATCCCAAGAATCACTTGCTCTTTGATTTCTACCAGTCCAATTTCTCGAACTGCTTGTGCCACACTTCCAGCATAAGCACGAATCAGACCGCCAGCGCCTAATTTAATACCTCCGAAATAGCGGGTAACCACGACACAACTATTAGTGATGCGATGATTCTCCAAAACTCCTAACATCGGTACCCCAGCGGTTCCACTAGGCTCTCCATCGTCACTGGTCCGTTTGATGTCACTTTGTTCCCCAATGATGAAAGCAGAGCAGTTATGTGTAGCCTTATAGTGTTCCTTTTTGATGGCATTGATAAAATCTCTAGCTTCCTCTTCAGAGGAGACTCGCTTTACATGACAAATGAATTTTGATTTTTTGATTTCTTCTTGAACAGTGCCGTTCTCTTTAAATGTAACATATTCCATATTCTTATTTTACAAAAAAAGAATGATTTTCTCCAACTTTTGCGAATTAATAAGTATGAAGATAGAAGAATCTTATGGAAGACTCTTAACGGAGAGTCAAATGACAAATGATTTAAAAGAAATTGCCCAAGAACTTCCCGCTATAGAAAAACAGAATGGAAGGTACCAATGCTTTCGATGTGGCAGTTTGATTGATCAAAAGCTTTGGAAGTTGAGTGAGGAGGTACTGTATTGTAGAGCCTGTATCCAATTGGGAAGGATCCGGAGTGATCAAAAACTTTATGCTATTGCACAGCAAGAATTTGAAGGACAAGAGGTGCTAAACTGGAAAGGAACCTTGACTTCCTATCAACAAGAGGTATCTGAAGGGCTTATCCAAGCAGTTAAAGCAGGAAAACATGCCTTGGTACATGCTGTGACAGGCGCTGGGAAAACGGAAATGATGTACCAGGTTGTAGCAACAGCGATCAAGGCAGGAAAAGCAGTCTGTATTGCTACTCCAAGAATCGATGTCTGTATAGAATTGTACGGAAGAATGAAGGAAGATTTTTCCTGCCCCATCTCTTTGCTTCATGGAGAATCAGAGCCCTATTTTAGAACGCCTTTAGTGATCGCTACAACCCACCAATTGCTAAAGTTTTATCAGGCCTTTGATCTCCTTATTATAGATGAGGTAGATGCTTTTCCCTATGTGGATAATCCAATCTTATATAAAGCAGCTCAGAATGCAATAAAAAAAGAGGGGAATACCCTATATTTGACAGCAACCTCTACAGATGAGCTAGATAAAAAGGTTAAGAAAAAAGAAATCATTCGTTATAGTCTTCCAAGAAGATTTCATGGGAACCCACTAGTGGTCCCTGAAATAAAATGGGTGCCGAAAATGAGAGAAAAAATAGAAAAAGGAAGAATCCCTTACGAACTATTGCAACTGATCAAGAAACAAAGACAGACTCACTACCCATTGTTAATCTTTGTATCTGAAATAGAATTAGGACAACAATTCACTGAGAACTTAAAAAAATACTTTCCCAAAGAAACAGTAGGTTTTGTATCCTCACAGACAACAGACCGCCTACGAATGGTAGAAGAGTTTAGAAACAAAGCCATAACCATGCTAGTCTCGACAACAATTTTAGAAAGAGGAGTGACTTTTCCATTTGTAGATGTCTTTGTTTTAGAAAGTAATCACAAATTATTTACTAAAAGTGCCCTCGTACAAATTTCAGGAAGGGTCGGTCGAAGTAAAGAAAGACCAACAGGTAAACTACTTTTTCTATCAGATGGTATAACACGAGAAATGAAGAAAGCGATCAAAGAAATAAAGGAAATGAATCAGGAGGCTGGATTTTGAAAGAATGTCTGCTTTGTACTAAAGAGTTGAAAACTGGTGAACATTTTACAGACCTTATTTTTATGAAACAACAAGAAGAATGGATTTGTAAAGAATGCAAAGAAGACTTCGAACAAATTGGCGAAATCCATTGTCCTAGATGTTATAAAGATAAGGAGGAGAAAGTATGTAAAGATTGCGAATACTGGATACAAAAGGGGAATATAGTAGAACATGAAGCATTATATAAATATAATGCAGCAATGAAGGACTATTTCAAGCGATATAAATTTGAAGGCGATCGTTTATTAGGAATGGTATTTGCATGTGATATCAAAAAAGCCTTGAAAAAGTATAAAAGCTATACGATAATACCGACTCCAATCAGCCACGAAAAAAAGAAGGAGAGAGGATTCAATCAAGTCTCGACTATACTAGATTTTGCAGAGATAAAATACAACAGTCTATTCCAAAAAGAAGACACTTTAGCTCAATCAAAAAAAACAAGAGAAGAAAGATTAAAAACCTCTCAACACTTTCAATTAAAAGGAGAAGTTTCAAAAAAGCAGAAATATCTTATATTCGATGATATCTACACAACGGGCAAAACAATCGAATTAATGAAGCGCCTACTAATTGAAAAAGGTGTGAAAGAAATAAAGACATTTTCAATCGCAAGGTAAAAAAAGATTTGCAAAAAGTTTATGAAAGCGTTATAATATACATATAAATAAAAACATAATGTTTAGAAAGTAGGTACTAATATGATTAAATATAGTATCCGTGGTGAAAACCTAGAAGTAACAGAAGCCATTCGCGACTATGTCGTTTCTAAACTCGAAAAGATTGAAAAATATTTTCAGGCAGATCAAGAGCTAGACGCTCGAGTAAACTTAAAAGTTTACCGTGAAAAGACCGCAAAAGTAGAAGTAACCATTCCGCTTGGATCTATCACACTGCGCGCAGAAGATGTCTCTCAAGATATGTACGGTTCAATTGATCTAGTTGTAGATAAAATTGAACGTCAAATTCGTAAGAATAAAACAAAAATCGAAAAGAAAAATCGTATTAAATCTGGTGCAGGTAAATTGTTTACCGATGCAGTTGTAGAAGAAGCAGCAACCACAGAAAAAGTTGTTCGCTCAAAAACAATTGATCTAGAACCAATGGATTTAGATGAAGCGATCCTTCAAATGGATCTATTAGCACACGATTTCTTCATTTATCGTGATGCAGAGGATAACACAACAAATGTGATCTACCGTAGAGAAGATGGAGACATCGGTCTATTGGAAGTAAAAGAATAGAGATCAAAAAAAGAGATTGAAAACATCAAATAAATTATAGAAGAATCAGGAGCATCTGTGCTCCTGATTTTTTATATAACTTAAAAACTTTCAAAAAAATAAAATTTTTTGGAAAAAAGTGTTGACAGTAAGGGTAGGTCATGATATACTAATATAGTTGTCGCGCGAGAGCGACAAAGACCTTTGAAAACTGAACAAGACGAACCAATGTGCAGGGCGCTATAACTAAGGTTATAGTAACTGAACAATGAAAAAACAATAAATCTGTCAGTGACAGAATGAGTTTAAGACAAACAATTATTTTAATGAGAGTTTGATCCTGGCTCAGGATGAACGCTGGCGGCGTGCCTAATACATGCAAGTAGAACGCTGAAGCTTGGTGCTTGCACCGAGCGGATGAGTTGCGAACGGGTGAGTAACGCGTAGGTAACCTGCCTCTTAGCGGGGGATAACTATTGGAAACGATAGCTAATACCGCATAAAAGTCGATATCGCATGATATTGATTTGAAAGGTGCAATTGCATCACTAAGAGATGGACCTGCGTTGTATTAGCTAGTTGGTGAGGTAACGGCTCACCAAGGCGACGATACATAGCCGACCTGAGAGGGTGATCGGCCACACTGGGACTGAGACACGGCCCAGACTC